>SLJA01000103.1 GCA_007135355.1 Wenzhouxiangella sp. | reverse complement strand
GGTGTTGAGCGCGCTTTGATCGTCGATGCCGAGCCGGACAGCAATTTGTATCTGGCGACTCGGAATCTGCCGGGCGTGTTTCTTTTGGCCGCGGACCGGATTGATCCAGTCAGCCTGGTTTCGGCCGACAAAGTGGTCATGACCCGGGCGGCGGTGGAAAAAATTCAGGAGTGGCTGACATGAACCAGGAACGTCTCTATCAGGTCATCCGTTTTCCGCATATCTCGGAAAAAACGGCTCGACTTCAGGCTGATTCCAACCAGTACGTTTTCGAGGTCAGCAAGGATGCCGACAAGGCCGAGATCAGGCAGGCTGTTGAGACCTTGTTCAAGGTCAGCGTAGAGGACGTTCGCGTCGTCAACGTCAAGGGCAAGCGCAAGAGCTTCCGCTTCCGCCCTGGCCGCCAGAAAGACTGGAAAAAGGCCTACGTTCGGGTCAAGGCCGGGCAGGTCATCGAAGAGCTGCAGGCCGACTGACTTCGGATAGCAAAAGCCGGGATTAATAAACATGCCAATCGTCAAAGCAAAACCAACTTCGCCGGGCCGTCGAGGCAAGGTGTCGGTCCGCCACGACTACCTGTGGTCGGGCAAGCCGTATGCGCCGCTGCTGGAGGCTCAAAAGTCGTCGGGCGGGCGCAATAATGCCGGTCGTATCACCACCCGGCACAAGGGCGGTGGGCACAAGCACCATTACCGCGTCATAGATTTCAAACGCGACAAGGACGGCATCAAGGGTGTTGTTGAACGGATTGAGTATGATCCGAACCGCAGCGCGCACATTGCCTTGATCAAGTACATGGACGGCGAGCGGCGCTACATCCTCGCGCCACGGAACGTTCGCGCGGGTGACGAGATCCTGAGTGGCTCCGAGGCGCCGATCAAACCGGGTAACGCCATGCAACTGCGTGCCATCCCGGTAGGTACCCAGATTCACAACGTTGAGCTCAAGCCGGGTAAGGGTGGCCAGTTGGCGCGTAGCGCCGGTTCGGTGGTACAGCTGGTGGCACGTGAAGGCCAGTATGCGACCGTGATGTTGCGCTCGGGCGAAATGCGCAAGGTGCTGACCCGTTGTCGCGCCACCATCGGTCAGGTTGCCAACTCCGAGCACAACCTGGAAAAGCTGGGCAAGGCCGGGGCAAAGCGTTGGCGTGGCGTTCGACCCACGGTGCGCGGGGTGGCGATGAACCCGGTCGACCATCCGCACGGCGGTGGTGAGGGCCGGACCTCCGGCGGTCGTCACCCGGTGACCCCTTGGGGCCAGCCGACCAAGGGCAAGCGGACTCGTAGTAACAAGCGGACCAGTAAGTACATCTCACGTCCGCGCAAGCGTAAATAGGACAGGAATCGGACATGCCACGTTCAATCAAGAAAGGACCGTTCATCGATCATCACCTGGCGGTGAAGGTGCAGTCGGCGGTCGAGACCAATAACAAGCGGCCGATCAAGACCTGGTCGCGCCGTTCCATGATCCTGCCGGATATGGTGGGTCTGACGATTGCCGTGCATAACGGGCGTCAGCATGTGCCGATTCTGATCAACGAAAACATGGTTGGTCACAAGTTGGGTGAATTTGCGCCGACGCGGACCTTTAAGGGTCACGCTGCCGATCGCAAGTCGAAGTAACAGGAAGCACGGTGATGGAAGCGATAGCAAAGCTCAAGGGTGCACGGATTTCGGCGCAGAAGGCGCGACTGGTTGCGGATCAGGTGCGCGGCTTGCCCGTCGAGCGCGCGGATGAACTGCTGATGTTCAGTAACAAAAAGGCCGCTCAGATCATCCGCAAGGTGCTGCTGTCGGCAGTGGCCAATGCCGAGCACAACACGGGCGCTGATATCGATGAACTCAAGGTCGAGCGGATCTGGGTTGACGAAGGCCCGACCATGAAGCGCGGTATGCCGCGGGCCAAGGGGCGCTACAACAGGATTCTGAAGCGCAGCAGCCACATCACCGTCGTGCTGGCGGAAAGTTAAGGATTAGACATGGGTCAGAAGGTACATCCAACTGGAATTCGCTTGGGCATCGCCAAGGATTGGTCGGCCAAGTGGTATGCCGAGGGAGAGGGGTTTGCTGACTACCTCAACACCGATCTCCAGGCGCGTGATTATTTGAACAAGGCCTTGGCGCATGCTGCCATCAGCCACATTCAGATCGAGCGCCCGGCAAAGTCGGCTGAAATTACGATCCACACGGCGCGGCCGGGCATCGTCATCGGCAAGAAGGGCGAAGACATTGAAAAGCTACGCCGTGAAGTAGGTCGGATTATGGGTGTGCCGACCAATATTCGCGTCAATGAAATTCGCAAGCCTGAGTTGGATGCCAAGCTGGTGGCTGAAAGCATTGCGCAGCAGCTTGAGCGTCGCGTGATGTTTCGCCGTGCGATGAAGCGCGCGGTCGGCAACGCGATGCGTCTCGGTGCCTTGGGCATCAAGGTTCAGGTCGCCGGGCGACTGAACGGCGCCGATATCGCCCGCACCGAGTGGTACCGCGAAGGGCGGGTTCCATTGCATACGCTGCGCGCCGATGTCGACTACGGAACGGCGGTCGCGAAAACAACCTACGGTGTCATCGGCATCAAGGTTTGGGTTTACAAGGGCGATGTCTTCGACCTGCATGCCGAAGAGAGCGCCGACAGCGCCCCAGGTCGGGGTGGACGCAAGGAGAGCTAATCATGCTGCAGCCGAAACGTACAAAATTCAGAAAGCAGCAGAAAGGGCGCAATCGTGGTTTGGCCCAGGTCGGTAATCGGGTCAGCTTCGGTGAGTTCGGCCTGCAGGCGACCACACGTGGATTTCTGACGGCACGCCAGATCGAATCCGCGCGTCGTGCGATCACCCGTCACGTCAAGCGCGGCGGCAAGCTGTGGATTCGGGTTTTTCCGGACAAGCCCATTACCAAGAAGCCTGTTGAAGTTCGGATGGGCAAGGGCAAGGGAAACGTCGAGTATTGGGTCGCGCCGGTCCAGCCGGGTCGGATGATTTACGAGATCCAGGGCGTCAGCGAAGATGTGGCACGTGAGGCATTTCGCCGTGCCGCGGCGAAGCTCAGCGTTCGGACCACGTTCGTAGCGAGGAGCATGTGATGAAAGCCAGCGAACTTCGGCAGAAGAATGCCGCGGAACTGAAAGATCTGTTGCTGGAAATGCGCAAGGAGCAGTTTGGATTGCGCCTGCAGCATGCCAATGGCAGCCTGACGCAGCGCCATCAAATTCGGCGCGTGCGCAGAGAAATTGCGCAGATCAAGACGGTGCTCAACCAGTTGCAGGATAAATCAGCATGAGCGACGAAAACAAAGTGCAGCGCAGCCAGGTCGGTCGCGTGGTGAGCAACAAAATGGACAAGACGGTCACCGTTCGCCTAGAGCGGCTGGTCAAGCATCCGCTGTACGGCAAATACATACGCCGGTCCAGCAAGGTGCATGCACATGACGAGCACAACGACTGCAACGAGGGCGACACGGTTCGCATCTCGCAGACCCGGCCGGTGTCGAAGACCAAGGCCTGGACGGTGGTCGAAGTGGTTGAACGGGCCCAGTAAGCGGAGCATAGCAGCATGATTCAGATGCAATCCAGATTGGCCGCGGCAGACAACAGCGGTGCGCGCGAGCTGATGTGTATCAAGGTGCTCG
>SLJA01000311.1 GCA_007135355.1 Wenzhouxiangella sp. | reverse complement strand
TTGAGAACCTTGCGATGGCGGCGACGGGCCACCACTCCACGTTTGACTCTAGCCATTTCTGATCTCCTCGAACCTTAGAGTTTCGGCAACATCTGACGGACGGCTTTCTCGTCCGCCTTCGACACCAACACGGTGGACCGCAGGCGCCGCTTGCGCTTGGTGTCCTTCTTGGTGAGGATATGGCTATGAAAGGCGCGCTTGCGCTTGATGCGCCCGCTGCCTGTAACCCGGAAGCGCTTGGCAGCACCCCGGTTGCTCTTCATTTTCGGCATGACAATACTCCTATTGCATGATGGCTCCCTTCGGAGGGAGCGTTTTTTAATACCCTCTTGCAGCGTCCCGGGTGATGCCGACACCGGGGAGCTTGGAAAAGCTGCAGTCAGGCGTGTTGGCAGCCGCGACCCTTGGTTCTAGTCGCGCCTGGGTGGAACTTGATTCTCTTCAACTTGACGGTTTTGCTCGTCAATTCTTTTTGGGCGCCAGCATCATGACCATCTGACGCCCTTCCATGCGCGGAAACTGTTCGACCGTGGTCTCCTCCGCGGTTTCATTCTCGACACGCTTGAGCAGATCCCGACCCAGTTCCTGGTGAGCCATCTCGCGCCCGCGGAAGCGCAACGTGACCTTGACCTTGTTGCCTTCTTCGATGAAGCGCTTGAGGTTGCGCATCTTGACATCGTAGTCGTGGTCGTCGGTGCCCGGGCGGAACTTGATTTCCTTGACCTGGATCTGCTTTTGCTTTTTACGCGCGGCCTGGGCTTTTTTCGACGACTCGAACTTGAACTTGCCCCAGTCCATGATGCGGCAGACCGGAGGATCGGCCTGTGGCGCAATTTCTACCAGGTCCAAGCCGTAATCTTCGGCTCGCGCCAGCGCATCCCGATTCGACATGACGCCGATCTGGTCACCCTCTGGACCCACAACACGCACTCTCGGAACGGTAATTTCCTCGTTGCGTCGGGTCGGTTTTTCGTTTGCGATGTGTGCTGCTCCGTGTTGACTGAACGATCAGTTTAACCTTCAATTATCGCCGATGGCGCGCCGCTGCGCCACTTCTCTGGCCAATCGCTGGCCCAGCACGTCCAGCGGCATACTACCCAGGTCGGTGCCGTCGCGAAGACGCACCGCCACCGTGCCCTGCTCCATTTCGCGGTCACCCACGATCAGCAGGTAGGGAATCTTCTCCAGCGTGCGGGCGCGAATTTTATAGCCGATCTTCTCGTTTCTCAAGTCGGACTCGGTCCGGAAGCCACGCTGGCGCAACTCATGGCAGACCGCTTGGGCGTAGTCAGCCTGGGCATCGGTGATGTTCATGACCACCAGCTGCACCGGCGCCAACCACAAGGGGAAGTTGCCGGCATAGTGCTCGATCAGAATGCCCGTAAAGCGCTCCAGCGAGCCAAACAAGGCCCGATGCAGCATGACCGGACGCCGTTCGCCGCCGTCGGCCGTGCGATAGGTGGCATCGAAACGCTCGGGCAGGTTCAGATCGACCTGGAGCGTACCGCATTGCCAGTCGCGACCGATGGTGTCGCGCAGGACGAATTCGATCTTTGGTCCGTAGAATGCGCCCTCGCCCGGGTTGTAGGTGTAGTCCAGGCCCATGGCGTCGATGGCCCCTTTCAGCGCGCTTTCCAGTTTGTCCCAGGTGGCATCATCGCCGATCCGATTTTCCGGTCGGTCGGCGAACTTCAGGCGAACATCGTCGAAGCCGAAATCACGATAGACCGACAGGTTCAGCTCGATGACCTTGCGACACTCCTCCTCCATCTGCTCCTCGGTGCAGTAGATGTGGGCGTCGTCCTGGGTGAAGTGACGCACGCGCATCAGACCGTGGAGCGCGCCGGAGGGCTCGTAGCGGTGGACCTTGCCGAATTCGGCCATGCGCACCGGCAAATCGCGATAGCTTTTCAGGCCCTGCTTGTAGATGCTCACCGAACCGGGGCAGTTCATGGGCTTGAGCGCGAACACGCGCTGATCCTCGGTCTGGGTGGTGAACATGTGCTCGTGGTAGTTCTGCCAGTGCCCCGAGGTCTCCCACAGCGAGCGGTCCATCACGTCGGGCGTATTGACCTCGACATAGCCGGCCTCGTCCTGGCGCTGGCGCATATAGTCGATGAGCTGACGAAATAGGGTCCAGCCGCGCGGATGCCAGAACACCGCGCCCGGCGCGTCGTCCTGGAAACGGAACAGCTCCAGCTGCTTGCCCAGCCGGCGATGGTCGCGTTTCTCGGCTTCCTCCAGGCGCTGCAAGTAAGCCTTGAGATCCTTTTTGTCGGCCCAGGCGGTACCGTAGATGCGCTGCAGCATCTCGTTGTTCGAGTCGCCGCGCCAGTAAGCGCCGGCCAGCTTGGTCAGCTTGAACGCCCCCAGCTTGCCGGTGGACGGAATATGCGGGCCCCGGCACAGGTCGATGAAATCGCCCTGGCGGTACAGCGACAGGGTTTCATCGGCAGGAATGTCGGCGATGATGCGAGCCTTGTATTCCTCGCCCATGTCGCGGAAGAACTCGACAGCCTCGTCGCGCTCCATGACCTCGCGCGAGACCGGGTGATCCTCGGCCACGATCTTGGCCATCTCGGCCTCGATGGCTTCCAGGTCCTCCGGCCGAAACGGCTCGTCGCGGGCGAAGTCGTAGTAGAAGCCGTTCTCGATCACCGGCCCGATGGTGACCTGGGTTTCCGGGAACAGGCGCTTGACCGCTTGGGCCATGAGGTGGGCGGTGGAGTGCCGAATGAGGTCCAGGCCTTCTTCATCACGGCCCGTGATGATGCGCAAACGGGCATCGTCGGCTATGGCGTACGAGGTATCAACCAGACGGCCATCCACCTCACCGGCCAAAGTGGCCTTGGCCAGCCCAGGGCCGATGTCGGCCGCCACTTCCGCCACGGTAACTGGCCGTGGGAACTGCTTCTGCGAGCCGTCAGGGAGGGTAATCTGAACCATGGTCTCTGTCGTCTATCGTGTCGCTACAACGAAAAAAGGGCGCCGGGCGCCCTCTGCTTGATACAGGCCCCGGAGCGAGTCAGGTTAACCGGTTGTCGTTGTCAGCATAGCCGTTCCAATGCGAATCGACGGAAAAAGCGTGGTGGGCGATACTAGATTCGAACTAGTGACCTCTGCCATGTCAAGACAGCGCTCTAACCAACTGAGCTAATCGCCCGCCGATCAAGCCGCTCATTGTAAATCAGCCCAACAGACGAATCAACAAATTCCCTTCGGCAATTTGCAGTATTGACGATTCCGAGCCGACCACAGCGCATTAAAATGACGCCTCGCCAAAGCAATTGATCCGATGACGTCTTTTTCCTCGGTCCTGAACCCACCCCAACCGTCTCCGTCCGAACAGCTGGCCTGGCCGCTGCTCGAAGGCCTGCCCCTGGCGCTGGCCATCGCCGCCGTATCCCGGCGCAAGGGCGGGCCGGTTGTAGTCGCTGCCGCCGACGGTTACAGCGCGCGCCTGCTCAGGGACGACTTGCGCCAGCTGGATGCGCCCGCCGTCGAGCTTTTTCCCGACTGGGAAACCCTGCCCTACGACCTGTACTCACCGCACCCCGATCTGACCTCGCGCCGGCTCGAGCTGCTGGCGCGCTTGCCCAGTCTGAAACAAGGCGTGATCATCGCGCCGGTCACTGCCCTGATGCAACGCCTGGCGCCAGTCGGCTGGGTGCGTGGTCAGAGCCTGAAGCTGGCCTGTGGCGACGTCATTGCGCCCGACAGCTTCCGCCAGGACCTGGTTGACGCCGGCTACCAGCCGTCCGATCAGGTCTGGCAGCCGGGCCAGTTTGCCCAACGCGGTGCGGTGATCGATCTGTGGCCCATGGGGCAATCGCTGCCCTTCCGGCTGGAACTGTTCGATGAGGAGATCGAGTCGATCCGCAGTTTCGATCCCGATACCCAACGCTCCATCGAACGCCTGGCGCGACTGGAATTGCTGCCCGGCCGGGAGTTCCCTTTCGATGAGGCCGCGCGGACGGAATTCCGGCGCCGCTTCCGCAATCGTTTCGATGTGGATTTGCGCCGCGCTCAGGCTTACCAGGAAGTCGGCAACGGCATCGCCGGACCCGGCCTGGAGCAATATCTGCCGCTGTTCTTCGACCACACCAGTGCGCTGCTGGATTTTCTGCCCCAGCAACGGCGCCTGATCGTGCTGGCCGGTGTCCCGGAGGCCGCGGCAGCGTTCGGCGAACAAGTCGTCAGCCGCCATGCCCAGCGCTCGGGCGATCTGGAACGCCCGGTGCTTGATCCTCACGAACTGTTTTTTTCCGCCGATGAATTCACCCGGCAGCTGCACGAACAGGCCAGCATCCGCATCACCCGGCGCGCGGTTGCCGCCGGCACGGCCAGCCTGCCCGATCCGATCGACCTGGATCAGGCGCCGGAAGCCGCCGCCGGGCAGTTGGCAACGGCGCCCCAGCGCGTGCTGCTGGCAGCCGATACCGCCGGGCGCCGAGAGCTGATTGCCGACAGCCTGCGCGCCCAGGGCTTGAAGCCAAAACTGCTCGACTCCTGGGCGGCTTTTTGCAGCACCGATGTGCCGCTGGCGATCGCCGTCATGCCGCTCTCCGGCGGGGCACGGCTGGATCAGGATGGCCTGCTCATTGTCAGCGAAAACGAACTGTTTCCGGGACACTCACGCAGCGTGCGTCGGGAAAAGCGCACCGGCCAGGACCCGGAAAGCATGATCAAAAGCCTGGCCGAGCTGCAGGCCGGCGCTCTGGTGGTCCACTTGGAGCATGGCATCGGCCGTTACCTGGGGCTGGAAGTGCTGGAGGTCGGTGACGGCCGCGGCGAATTCCTGGCCCTGGAATATGAAGGCGGTGACAAACTCTATGTGCCGGTCACCGATCTGGAGCTGGTCAGTCGCTACACCGGCGCCGATCCGGACAGCGTCAGCCTGCATCGGCTGGGCTCGGACCAGTGGAAAAAAACCCGCCGCAAGGCCGCCGAGAAGGTTCGGGATGTGGCCGCCGAACTGCTCAATCTGCAGGCCCAGCGTGCCGCCCGCGAGGGTCAGGCTTTTGGCCTGGACCGGGGCCTGTATGCACGCTTCGCGGCCGGCTTCGAATACGAAGAAACCGACGATCAGCAGGCCGCCATCAACGCCGTGCTGGCCGATCTGGCCTCCGAACAGCCCATGGACCGGGTCATTTGCGGCGACGTGGGCTTCGGCAAGACCGAGGTCGCCCTGCGCGCGGCTTTCGTGGTGGCCGAATCCGGCCGTCAGGTCGTAATGCTGGCGCCGACCACCCTGCTGGCCGAACAACACTACCGCAACTTCCGCGATCGCTTCGCCGACTGGCCAATCCGGATCGAGCTGCTCTCCCGCACCGGCAAGGACACCGCGGCTACCCTGGCCGGCCTGGCCGACGGCACGGTCGATATCGTGATCGGCACCCACCGCCTGCTGCAAAAAGACATCAAGTTGCGCAATCTCGGGCTGGTCATCATCGACGAGGAACAGCGCTTCGGCGTGCGCCAGAAGGAACGCCTCAAGAGTCTGCGCGCCGAGGTGGATCTGCTGACCCTGACCGCCACCCCGATTCCGCGCACCCTCAACATGGCCATGGCGGGGCTGCGCGAGCTGTCCATCATCGCCACACCACCGGCGCGGCGGCTGGCGGTCAAGACCTTTGTCAGCGAGTGGGATACCGGCACCATCCGTGATGCCGTGCTGCGTGAGTTCCAGCGCGGCGGACAGGTATATTTCCTGCATAACGAGGTGCGCAGCATGGCGCGGGTGGCCGCCGAGCTGGGCGAGTTGTTTCCGCAGGCGCGCATCGGCACCGCCCATGGCCAGATGGCGCCGGGCGAGATGGAGCGCACCATGCGCGACTTCTATGCTCGCCGCATCAACCTGCTGGTGTGCTCCACCATCGTCGAAAACGGCATTGATGTCCCCACCGCCAACACCATCATCATTAACCGCGCCGACAAGTTCGGCCTGGCCCAGCTGCACCAGCTCAGGGGTCGGGTCGGGCGCTCGCATCACCTGGCTTACGCCTACCTGATCACCCCCCCGCGTGAGGCCATCACCACGGACGCCACCAAGCGCCTGGAAGCCATCCAGTCCATGGAAGAACTGGGCGCCGGATTTGCCCTGGCCAATCATGACCTGGAAATCCGGGGTGCCGGCGAGTTGCTTGGCGAAGAGCAGTCGGGCCAGATCGAGGCCATCGGCTTCAGCCTTTACTCCGATTTGCTCAACCGCGCCGTCGAGGCCCTCAAGGGTGGCCACGAGCCGGATCTGGACGAGCCGCTGGCCCTGACCAGCGAGGTTGATCTCAATGTCACCGCCATGATTCCGCCGGACTACCTGCCCGATGTCCACCAGCGCCTGGTGCTCTACAAGCGCATGGCCCAGGCCCGCGATCTCAAGGCGCTGCACGACCTGCAGGTCGAAATGATCGACCGCTTCGGTTTGCTGCCGCGGGAGGCCAAGCAGCTGTTTGCCAGCGCCGAGCTGCGTCTGGATGCCCGCCGCCTGGGTATCCGACGGCTGGAAGTCGGACCGTTCGGCGGCCGGGTGGATTTCGCCAATCGCCCCGAGATCAACATGGGTGAGCTGATCCGCATGATCCAGAAAGAATCCCACACCTACGAACTGCCCGCCAACGACCGCCTGCGCATCAAAGGCGAGTTCGAGCAGCCTGAACAGCGTTATCGCTTCGCGCTGGAGCTGATTCAGCGCCTCGACCCGGCGCGTCAGGCGGCGTGAAACCTCGCCATCGGGTACACTGCCGCTGGTGAAACGCTGTCGCCTTTTGCTCGTTTTGTGCCTGATCACACTGCCGCTGCACACGCTGGCGGCCGATGATCTGGTGCGCGTTGAAGTGCTGGTGTTTCAATACAACAATGGCCAGCCCGATGGTTGGCCGGTGGAGCGACTGGAAGACTTCAGCGCCCTGCCCGACCCGCGCCAGCGTGCCTTGCTGGCGGCCTGGACCGCTCGCTACCGCGACCCGGATGAGATCGATGAGGGGCCCGACGCCGGCCTTGATGACTGGCCCGGGCTGGAGACCGACGCGCAATTCGAATTCGACGCCCCCTTGCCGCCGGGCCCGGATACGCCCGCCGAACAGGCGCCCGCAGCGTCGGATACGGAAGCGGTTGCCAGGGTCGTGGCTGTGAGCCAAGATCACCGCGGCCCGGTCTGGCCTGAACTGTTCGTACACGATACGCAGCTCTCGGCCACCATGCGGCGCGCGCGCGATCGCCTGGACAACAGCCCGGCCCATGAAATACTCAGTGTCACCACCTGGCTGCAGCCGCTGGAGCGGCGCACACCCGCTCCGGCGGTGCGTGTGCGCGATGACAGTCCGATCAGCCTTGCCTGGTTAAGCTCGGACCCGATTCCCTACCACATCGATCCGGGACTGAACGCCCCGGAGCGGCTACCCTCGGGCATCTTTCGCCTGGACGGCAGCGTCCGAATCCGCCAGCGCCAATTCCGCCATGCCGAGCTCAACCTGGTCTGGAGTGAGCGTTTCGGCGCGCCGCCGGGAATCGCCGCGGCAGATGCCGAGCAGTTTGTCATTCACCGTTTACAGCAGAGCCGTCCCATTCAGCTGGGACGCCTGGAATACTTCGATTCAGCGTGGATTGGCGCGTTGATCCTGGTCGAGCCATGGCAGCCAGCGGAGTCGTCCGCGGCGGGAGGACGCTGAGTTGCGCTTCGGCGACGCCTTTTTCACCAGCCCGGGTATCGAGCGCGCATACCAGGCGCTGGTCAACGAGGAGGACGCCCGCGTTTGCACTGACATTCGCGACGACGCCTGCCGCCAGGTCCCCGGCAACTTTCTGCTCCAGGTCGGCACTCAGTTTCTGACCAAACTGGGTGACGCCATCGCCAATCCAAAAACCGTTCTGGCCTGGATGCTGAGCGCGCTCGGCGCGCCGGGGGTGTTCACCGCCTTCCTGGTGCCGATCCGCGAATCGGGCTCGCTGATCCCGCAGCTGGTGATTGCCAGTTTTGTTCGGCGGCAGCCGATCAGGAAATGGACGTTTGTGATCGGCTGTCTGCTGCAGGCCATGGCCGTGCTTGGCATGGCGCTGGTCGCCCTGACCCTGCGCGGCATGGCCGCCGGCTTCGGCCTGCTGGCCGCGCTGATCCTGTTCAGCCTGGCTCGTGGCCTTTGTTCCGTGGCCTCCAAGGACGTGCTTGGAAAAACCGTACCCAAGACCCGTCGCGGGCGGGTCAGCGGCTGGTCGGAGTTTCTTGCCGGTCTGGTCACTATTGGCGTCGGCGTGCTTCTGCTGCTTGATTTGCGCGAGGCTGACGACATGGCGACTTATTTGATTCTGCTGAGCTGCGCCGCCGGCCTGTGGTTGCTCGCCGCCGGCAGCTACGCGCTGATTCGGGAGTATCCAGGCGCCACCGAAGGCGGCGCCAATGCACTGGGTGACGCGCTGGCGCGCCTGAAACTGCTAAGCGAGGACCGCCCGTTCAGAAACTTTGTCATCGCTCGTTCGCTGCTGCTGTGCTCGGCGCTCAGCGCCCCGTTTTTCATCATGCTGGCTCATGAGAAAACAGCCGGCGCGCTCATCGTGCTGGGTTTGTTTGTCATTGCCGACGGCTTGGCCAGCCTGGTTTCGGCCCCGTTCTGGGGGAAGTTCGCCGATGCCTCCAGCCGGCGGGTGATGATCATCGCCGGTGGCGGCGCAGCGCTGGTCGGCGTTTTGCTGGTCGTGGTGGTCGAAAGCCTCCCCATGCTGGCCGACAGTCAGTGGCTGTATCCGCTGTTCTTTTTCCTGTTGGCAATCGCCCATGCCGGTGTCCGCCTGGGCCGAAAAACCTATATCGTCGATTTGGCCGGCGGCAACAAGCGCACCGACTATGTCTCGGTCAGCAACACGGTCATCGGCGTGGTGCTGTTGCTGGCCGGCAGCATCGGTGCGCTGACTGTCATCCTGCCGATCTCCGGCATCATCCTGATCCTGGCCGGCATGGGCCTGGCCGGCGCATTCCTCAGCGCTCGGTTACCGGAAGCGCAGTGACCGGCGCGGCGCGCGCCAGGGCTTAGCCCGGCGGCCAGGTCAGCTGGCGACCGCCCATCAGATGCAGGTGAATGTGATAGACCGACTGGCCGCCATGACGGTTGCAGTTGAAAACGAGCCGGTAACCGTCCTCGCCTAGGCCTTCCCGGGCAGCAATTTCGCGCGCCGCCAAGACCATTTCACCGACGAGTGTGGCATCCGCTGCGGTCAGATCGTTCAGCGTCGGAATACGTCGCTTGGGGATAATCAGGATATGCGTGGGCGCCTGCGGGTCAATATCCCTGAAAGCCAGGATCGAGTCGGTCTCGAACACGATCTCGGCGGGAATCTCCCGGGCAATGATCTTGTTGAAAATGTCATCACTCATCAATGCTCTCCTTGGTTGATCGCCTGGCATACGCGGCCGGCCGCCGCCGCGGCGCTGGGCAACTCGTCCTGCGTTTGCGCCGGCCAGGCGGCGCTGCGCAAGGGACTGAAAAACGGCCCCGGATCGATTTCGTGGACACGGGGCCCGCGCGGCCCCAGCTCAGCCGCCAGACTCCGCGCCATTTGCCGACGCCCGGCCTGAGCGACACCATAGGCACCCCAGCGTGCCGGCATCTCCAGGCAGGCGGTGTTGTTGATCAGGGCAATGCGACCGGTCTTGGAAGCGCGCAGCAACGGCATTAGGGCGTTGGTCAAAAGAAAAGGCCCGGTCAGTCCAGACTGCAGAATCTCGAACCATTCGTCGGCCGCCTGATGCTCCAGCGGCCGCAGCGCGGTAAACGCCGCCGCGCCATGCACCAGAACATCCAGACGGCCGAAATGTTCCTCCAGCGTTGCGGCCAGATTGGCGTAGTCATCCGGACCGGCCCCGACCAGATCCAACGGATACAGGGCCGGCGGCTGCAAACCCTCATCGACCATCTGGTCATGCAACTGGTTGAGTCCTCGCGTATTGCGATCCAGCGCGACGCAGTCGGCACCCGCATTCAGGACCTGGCGCACCAGTTCCCGACCCAGCGTTCCGGCCGCTCCCGTGATCAGCCACACCGACTGCTTGCTCTTTTCCATGGGCAATTGCGATTGAATCAGATTTGTTAAGCGCATTAACCCGACACAAGGCGCGGCAAGCCGGGTCTACAGACGTAGATTGTCGCAGATTACGCACGCTCGATCGGCTACCATTTCCACATGCCGTTTTATGAATACCTTTGCGCTGAGCCGTCTGGATGCGCGTATTGCCAAGCGGGCTTTACCGTGCTGCAGCGCTTGAGTGATGCCCGGATCGAGGCCTGTCCTCAGTGCGGCGCGAATGTGCGCCGCGTCATTTCTCCACCTCACGTGGTCTCCGGCCAGGCGCACAAGCTGCGCGAATCAGCGATCGAAAAAGCCGGCTTTACCCAGTACCGCAAGATCGGCAAAGGGGTATATGAAAAAACGGCCGGCAAGGGGCCGGGGGTGATCAGCGCGGATGACTAGTCATCTGCGCGAGGAGCAAACGCGCGCCTGGCGCCGTGCGCGGCGCGGGGAGAGATTGAGTTGGGCTTCATGCGGCGTGCTATTCACCCGCCGCGCCTTGGTCAGCGCTTATCTGGCGCTGGTTGCGTTGCTGTTAAGCGCATGCGCCGTCAGCCCCCTGCAAACAGCGGATGAAGACGTCGCGCCGTTTGGACCGGCGCATGTGCTCAGCGGTGAGGCTGCCCCCGGAGATCGGGTCATTTGGGGCGGACGCATTGCCGCGCTGCGCAATCTGGCCGATTACACCGAAATCACCGTCGTCAGTTACCCGCTGGACCGCGGCGATCGGCCGCGGATCAACCAGGATCCCGGCGTGCGCTTTATCGTCCGCCAGGCTGGCTTTCTGGAGCCCGTTCAATTCATGCCCGGTCGCTACCTGACTGTTCTCGGTCAAGTGGCCGGTGTGCAATCGAGCTCGGTGGGTGAGCACTGGATGGATATACCGTTACTCGAATCCGAGCAGATTCACCTCTGGCCCGCCGATGTCAGCCGGTGGCAGAACCAGACTCGATTCAGCGTCGGAATCGGCATCCGACTCTAGTATCGATTGTATCGATCATCGGGGACGGTCGGCCTGTTTCTGCAGTTTCCTGGCTGTGCGCCATGCGACCCAGACATTGCCCGCGTGGCCCGGCAACAGGCGTCGCCTCAGTAGCGCTTCAGGACGCCCGACCAACATCGCCGCCAGTCTTTTTTCCACCGACCAATGAATGAGCAGATGACGCTGCCGGGAGCCAAGCTGGGCCGACGCCTGGTCCCCCATGGTCACGGCCCGCGCCACCAGAGTCCGAACCAGGCCATGCCATCCCGGGCCGCCCCTGGCCTCCAGCACGTTCTGCCGGGCAACCTGAAACTGAGCCTGCAGATCCAGGGGCAGCAACCAGCGGTTACATCTGGCCTCTTGCACGATGTCGCGTACACGGCGGAAAATCCAACCGGCCGCGCCCATTTCCGTGGCCGCCGCGGCACCTTGCTCTGATTCTGCCTTGAGCCGATACTCGGCGGCCGCCACCTGTCCGCCGGTGGCACGAGCGTGCTCGCAGAACTCTTCGAACCGTTCGAACCGAGGCTGCGGGCCCGATTGGGCCACTACCGCCAGCAACGGGCTGAATAATGCCGCCGGCTTGATCGTATCCTCGGCCAGCGCAAACGCGGCCAGGGCCGGATGCTCAGCGCGACCGGCCAACGCGCCTTGCCACCAGCCCACGCGCGCATTCAACAGCGCCGGATCCGGGGTTCCAGACGATAGCGCCATCAACTCCGCCCCCAGCGTGCGCAGCGCCAGGATCTTATCTCGATCGCCAGCCTCGGCGAACGGCAGGCTGGCCGTCAGGGGCTGTCCCGGCACCAGCATTCGCTCGCGACACCAAGCCAAAGCATCCATGGTCAATGCAGCGTCGGGGATCCCCGCACATCATCGTCCGGATACAAGGCCGCCAGCTCGTGCGGCTCGAAGCGATAGGCTTGATTGCAGAACTGACAACGGACCTCGACCGTTTCCGGTTCGCCGGCCATAGTGGCCAATTCTTCCGGCCCCAGGCTGAGCAACATGTTTTCTACCCGTTCGCGACTGCACGGGCAATGAAAATGCAGTTCACGTTCGGGGAACAATCGCCGCCGTTCGGCATGAAACAGGCGTTTCAGCAGGGTCTCGGCCGGCAGATCCAGCAGCTCGGCAGGCTGGACAGTGGCCAGCAATTGTTGCAGCTGGGTCCAGCCGTCGCCGTCCGTGCCGTCGCCAGGCATGCGTTGGAGCATGATCGCCGCGGCGACGTTGCCATTCGTCGCCAGCCGAAAAGCGGTAGGCAGCTGCTCGGAGCGGTCGAAATAGCCGGCCACCGCGTCGGCCAGGGACTGGCCCTCGAAGGGCACAATCCCCTGCCAGCGTTGCCCGCCGTCGCTGGGGTCCAGGGTGAGCGTCAGTACAGTGCCATGGCCCAGACTGGCGATCAGATCGGCGGCCTGCTCGGGCAGGCGCTCGTCGCCGGCGACACTGACCGTACCGCGCAGGCCACCCTGGTCGGTGCAGTCAGCGACCAGCATCCGCAGCGGACCGGAGTCCGACCGAATCTGCAGACTAAGGCGGCCGGAAAACTTCAGTCCACTTGACATCAGTGCGCTCAGCAGCAAGGCTTCAGACAGTAGCTGCTGTGCGGCCGGTGGCAATCCCCGGCAACGACTGCCCACTTCTGCCAGCACATCCTGTAGCCGGACAACGACGCAACGCGCGGCCACTTCTTCAAAGAGAATTCGCTGTAGATAGTCCGTTCTAGGCATTGTTTTTCATATAAAACATGTGCAAATCTTGAGGTGAGGCAAGCACCTGATGAGCGTTCCATTCGGCCGGATCATCGCCGGCCAGGTAGCCCCAGGCGGCAGCCACGGTCAGACTTCCGGCCCGCCTTCCCGCTTCAATGTCACGCCGATCATCGCCCACCATCCAGGTCTCTGTGGGTCTGACCCCCAGCCGACGACAGGCCTCCAGCACGGGTGCCGGATGAGGTTTGGGCCGTTCCGTGCAACCACCGCCAATCACGCAGCCAAAGCGCTGCCGCCAACCGGCGGCCTCAATCAGGGCCGCGGCCAATTGGGTGGGTTTGTTGGTCACCACCGCGGCGGGCATGTTGTGCTCTGACAACGCATCCAACAGCCGTTCAATTCCTGTGTAGGGCCTGCTGTTGATCCACAGGTGGTCGGCGTAGTACTCGAGAAATTCGGCGCGCAGCAAGGCTCTATCCAGCTCGGGACGGTCGGCGAATCCAGCCTCGATCAGACCCAGCGCACCACGCGAGGCCAAGTGGCCCAGGGAGCTTAGTTCGATCGGGGCAAGCCCATGCTGCTGCCTCAGCCAGCCGACCGTGGCAATCAAGTCCGGAGCGCTATCGACCAGGGTGCCGTCGAGATCGAACAACACCGCTTCGAGCTTGCGTGTCATGACCGCGGGTCAGTCCGGCTTGCAGGCATGAACCAGGTAGTTGATCCGTGGTGGACCGCCAATCCGAACGGTCCGGGAAAAGGGGTTGTAGGACATCCCGGTGATCTCACGCACCTCAAGCCCCGCTCGTCGGCAGGCAGCGGCCAGCTCTTCGGGCCGAATGAGACGGTCGTAGCGGTGCGTGCCGCGTGGTAGCAGACGCAACAGGTATTC
>SLJA01000280.1 GCA_007135355.1 Wenzhouxiangella sp. | reverse complement strand
GCTGGTGCTATAGCCGCGCTCGCTGACCTGTTCGTCGACGAAGGACTTGAGGTTTTCGGGCAAGGAGATGTTCATCGTGCTCATGCGCTAAGACTAGTCGCCTTGGCAAAATTTGGCAAGAGACTGCGTTCCAGCACCAAATCAGGCTCAGTAGCTGTCCTGATGCACCCCACGCATGGCCCGTCCCGACGGATCGGCCATGGTCGCAAAGCCTTCGTCCCAGGCCAGGGCTTCGGGCGTGGAGCAGGCGATGGATGGCCCGCCGGGAACGGTGGCGGCAGCAGCCGATGAGGGGAAGTGGCGCTCGAAAATGCGCCGATACAGGAACTGCTCCTTGGTGATCGGCGGGTTGAGCGGGAAGCGCTGGGTAGCCTCACTCAGTTCGCGGTCGCTGACCTGGGCTTCGGCGTGTGCCTTCAAGGCGTCGATCCAGCCGTAACCGACGCCGTCGGAAAACTGTTCTTTCTGGCGCCACAGGATTTCGTCGGGCAGCAGGCCTTCGCCGGCCATGCGCAGGATGGCCTTTTCCGGCTTGCCGGGGCCGGCCATCTTGGCCGCCGGGTCCATACGCATGGCCGTTTCCAGGAACTCCAGGTCGAGGAAAGGCACGCGTGCCTCCACGCCCCAGGCGGCCATGGACTTGTTGGCACGCAGGCAGTCGTACAGATGCAGCTTGTCGATCTTGCGCACGGTTTCCTCGTGGAAGGCGCGCGCGTCGGGAGCCTTGTGGAAGTACAGGTAACCGCCGAAGATCTCATCGGCACCCTCGCCGGACATCACCATCTTGATGCCCATGGCCTTGATGCGGCGGGCCAGCAGGAACATCGGCGTCGAGGCCCGGATGGTGGTGACATCAAAGGTCTCGATATGGCGGATGACGTCTTCCAGCGCGTCCAGGCCTTCCTGGATCGTGTAATGAAACTCGTGGTGCAGGGTGCCGATGGCCTTGGCTGCCACGCGTGCGGCGGCCAGATCGGGTGAACCTTCCAGGCCGATGGCGAAGGAATGCAGGCGTGGCCACCAGGCCTCTTCGGTATCGTCGGACTCGATGCGCTTGTCGGCATAGCGCTGGGCGATGGCGGCCACCAGAGAGGAATCCAGTCCCCCTGACAACAGTACACCGTAGGGTACGTCGCACATCAGTTGGCGGTGGACGGCCTGCTCCAGTGCTTCGCGCAGCCGGGCCGGGCTGGCCGGTTCGTCGGCGGCTTCGAAGTCGCGCCAGGCCGGGTTGTACCAGCGCCGGATTTCGCCTTCCTCGGAGTCGAGCAGATGACCGGGCGGAAAGGCTTGAACCTGGCGGCACCAGGGCTCGATGGCCTTCATTTCGGATGCGACCCACAGCATGCCTTGCTCGTCGCGGCCGTAGTAAAGGGGCATGACACCGATGGGGTCGCGCGCGATCAAGTAACGGCCGCGCGCTTCGTCCCACAGGACGAAGGCATAGATGCCGTTGAGCAGCGGCAGGAAATCGGCGCCGTCGCGCTGGTACAGGGCCAGGATGACCTCGCAGTCCGAGCCGGTCTGAAACTCAAAGTGCGGGCAGCTCGTACGTAGTTCGCGGTGGTTGTAAATCTCGCCGTTGACGCCCAGGGCGACTTGGCCGTCTGGGGTGTAGAGCGGCTGGGCGCCGGAGTTGATGTCGACAATGGCCAGGCGTTCATGCGCGATGATGGCCCGGTCGCCGACGTGGATACCGCTCCAGTCCGGCCCGCGGTGGCGTTGCAGGCGCGAGGCTTGCAGGGCGGTGGGGCGCAGATCGCCGCGAGCCGCGGGGATATCGAACAATCCCAATATCGAGCACATAGGTGGTTGTCAGTCGAGCAGATCGACGGTCAGTCGCATTTCGATGCCGGTCTCGCTGAGGTGCAGACTGCCGGCCATGTAGCGGTACAGACTGGACAGCGCAGCCATGGCTTCGGCGGCCTCTTCGGCGTCGAAATCGGCACCCTGACCCGGTAGGTTGGCCAGCCCGATAGAAACCAGCTCCGCATAGGCGGCAATATCCAGCCCGAAACTGAGTATGGCGCTGTCGGCGCTGCCGGCGGTCAGGGCATTGGGCAGGGCGCTGTCTTGTCCCTCGCCAACGGCGATGCCCAGGCCGCTCTCGCTCAAACCGACCCAGGCTGGTGTGCCGGCTAGCTGCGGCACCAGCTCTGCGGGTACTGGTTGAGGCTCGCCGCCGGGGCGCAGATCCAGCGCTGCCAGCTCGGGCGAAAACATCTGCGCCATGCCGATCAGCATTTGCGGGTTATGCATGAACACCGCCAGTGTACCCGCCATTTCCGGGTCGCTGGCCTCAACCATCTCCAGCCGCGTGATCTCCATGCGGGCGCCATGCAGATTAGTGACCACGGGTGGGATCGGTCGATTCAGCGCCAGTTGCCACTGAGCGGCGTTTTCCGCGATGTTGTTGAACAGGAAACATTGTGGCGGCGCCTCGACCCAGCCCCCGACCACCTGACGGCCGAAATCGCGTGCGGCCACCAGATTCAAGGCAATTCCCATGGACATCAGGCCGCTGCGATCGCTGGTCAGCGACAGCGGGCTGTCGGCAATGGGGCTGAGGCGACGGCCAAAGTCCGAGTCGCTTTCCAGCGTCAGTTTCATGCTGATGCTGGTGTCTGTAACGTCGGTGTTGCCGTAACTTTTGCGCGGGAACATTCGGGTCAGCTGCCCAAGCTCGGCGCGGCAGTTGGCGTCTGCAGCCGCCATGCCCAGAGGCGAATCGGCGCGTAACTGGACCAGCAATTCATCCTCACCGTCGAGAAGCAGGGCGAGCAGGCGGCCGAAGTCGAAAAAGCCGAAGCTTTCCAGACGCAGTCCGCGTTGTCGGGCAAAGCCTTCGACCTCGGAGCGCTGAATCGGGTTGGGCGCCTGGTCGAGGTTGGCGACGCGCCGCAGCAGATCTTCCCGATCGGAGACGATCGCAGCCGTCATGAACTGCTGGTCATGGTGGATCGCCAGACCGACCTGCCCCATGTCGACCCAAATCAACTCCTCATCGCCAATATCGCGGCGCGGGAAGGGCGTTTCCGCCTCGTCCTCGACCCGCGCCAGCATGGCGGCAAAGGCCTCTGGTTCGCTCAACTGCCAGTGCGCGGAAGGGTAGATGGACATCAGGTGTACCGCCGCCAGCCCGTTGGGATCAAGGCCGCGCTCGGCATAGTCTTGCGGCGAGGTCAGCTGTCCCAGCTCTTGCCACAGGGCGCGGATCAGCGGATCGCCGATGTTTTCGGCCATCTCGGTGAAATCCTCATTGAGCTGATCGTTCATTCCCGCAAGCGCTGACCAGATCTGATCCATCAGACCTTCGGGCATGGGCTCCAGGCTGAGCCATAGTTTTGCCGTATCGGCATCGATGCGGGCCAGCAGGTCCGCGGCCAGCGCGGCATCGATCGGAGCAGTGGCTTCCGGCTGCGGTGCCGCTGTAGTGACGGCATTCGCCGCCTCCTGCGGATCGGATTCACGGCCGCAAGCGGCCAATAAGAGAGCAAGCGCAACAATCAGCAGACGAGTCATGGTTTAAGCCTCCAAGGGACCACCTATAGTGTTATACAACACTAACACAGCTGTCAAGCATCTGGGACCAGCGATGCCGCAGCGCTGGCTAAAGTTTACCCCAGGGACTTGATCCCGGCGATCAGGGCTTGTGCGACTTTTTGCGCGTCGCCGTAAAGCATGCGCGTGTTGTCCTCGAAGAACAGCAAGTTCTCGATACCGGAGAAGCCCGTGCCCTGTCCGCGCTTGACGACAATGCAGTTCCTGGCCTTGTCGACATCCAGAATGGGCATACCGAAGATCGGGCTGCTGGGGTCTTTGCGCGCGGCCGGGTTGACCACGTCATTGGCACCGATCACCAGAGCCACATCCGTGTTCGGAAACTGGGCGTTGATGTCTTCCAGATCATGGATCATCTCGTAATCCACGCCGGCCTCGGCCAGCAGCACGTTCATGTGGCCGGGCATGCGGCCGGCCACCGGGTGGATGGCGAAGCTGACCTTCACCCCACGGCTCATCAGCAGCTCGGTCATCTCCCAGATCTTGTGCTGGGCCTGGGCCACAGCCAGGCCGTAACCGGGCACGATGATGACCTTTTCGGCATACGCCATCTGGATGGCCGCATCGGTGGCGTCGATGGATTTCATCTCGCCGGTGACCTCGCCGCCAACGGCGTCCTCATCGGCCTTGCCGAAGCCGGCGAACAGGACGTTGCCCAGGGAGCGGTTCATGGCCTTGGCCATCAACTGCGTCAGCAAGGTGCCGGCTGCACCGACGACAATGCCGGCGATCATCAGGGCCGGGATTTCCAGGACATAGCCCTTCAGACCCACCGCGACCCCGGTCAGGGCGTTATAGAGTGAAATCACCACCGGCATGTCGGCGCCACCGATGGGAATGGTGATCAGCACGCCGGCGGCCAGGGCGAAGCCGAAGAACAACACCAGCAGGAAGGGGTGCGGTCCTGCGAAGAAGATGATCAGGCCTAGCAGGACGGTCACGCCAAACACCACCATGTTGATCAGCTGTTGGCTGGGGAAGCGCCAGGTTTTGCGCATCCAGCCCTGCAACTTGGCAAAAGCGATCAGGGAGCCGGAGAAGGCGATTGAGCCGATGATGGCACCAAACGCTGCCACCAGCAGGGTGACGGGCTGCAAATCCACCTGGCCGGAGTGCACCTTCAGCAGCTCGACCGCGGCGATGGCCGCCGCCGACCCCCCGCCCATACCGTTGTACAAGGCGATCATCTGCGGCATGTCGGTCATGGCGACGATGCGTGCCCACCACCAGGCCAGCCCCGAGGCCGATACCAGGGCGATGATCATCAGCAGGTAATTGCCCTCGACCTTGGGGTGGAAAAAAGTAACTGCCACGGCCAGCAGCATGGCGATACCCGCCCAGATCATGCCGGATCGAGCGGTGACCGGCGAGCTCATGCCCTTCAGTCCGTAGATGAACATTACGGCTGCGGCAAAGTAGGCCGCGGGTACGATGAATTCCAATGGCGTCATGGCGGCTTATTCCTTGCTTTGAGTCTTGGTCTTGTCCGAAGACTTGAACATCTCCAGCATCCGATCGGTCACAACATACCCGCCGACCGCGTTGCCCGCGCCCAGAAAGACAGCGATGAAACCAACCACGATTTCCGCCGTGGTATCGGCCATGCCCAGCACCACCATGCCCCCGACAACCACGATGCCGTGAATGAAGTTCGAGCCCGACATCAACGGCGTATGCAGGATGGCCGGAACCCGACGAATCACCTCGATCCCGGTAAACGCCGCCAGCATGAAGATATACAGTGCAATCCAGCCTTCCATGATTTCTCCCGATTTTTAAGTGGTTTGAACCGCGGATGAACGCAGATGAACGCGGATGAAAATCAAAGTGAAAAAGTCGGAATTCGCGGCACCTGATCTTGGCCGGCTTTCACCGCCGGCTCCGGGAGCTTCAATTTCGACCTTGATCATGAACATCTGCGTTCATCCGCGTTCATCTGCGGTTCAATCAGTTCTTGAATTTTTCATGCACCACCGCGCCGCCGTGCGAGAGCAGGCAGCCGGCGATGACTTCGTCTTCCACATCAACCACCAGTTCGCCGTCCTTGATCATCAGGGCCAGCAGGTTGTTGATGTTCTTGGCATACATCTCAGAAGCATGCAGGGGTGCTTTGCTCGGCAGGTTGGTCGGTCCGGCGATCAGCACGCCGCCGACGTTGACGACTTCTCCAGCCTCGGTCAGCTCGCAGTTGCCGCCGGTTTCAGCGGCAATATCGACAATCACGCTGCCGGGCTGCATGTCCTTGACCATGGCCTCGGTAATGATCTTCGGCGCCGGGCGGCCGGGGATGGCCGCGGTCGAGATGACAATATCAGCCCGGGCCAGGTGCTTGGCCAGCGCCTCGGCCTGTTTTGCCCGCTCCTCATCGGTCAGTTCGCGCGCGTAGCCGCCTTCACTTTCGGCGTCAACGCCGGTGTCGATCATCTTCGCACCCAGCGATTCGACCTGCTCGCGCGCTGCGGCCCGGATGTCATAGGCCTCGACCTGGGCACCCAGACGGCGTGCGGTAGCAATGGCCTGCAAGCCGGCCACGCCGGCGCCGATGACCACGGCCTTGGCCGGGCGCAGGGTGCCGGCGGCAGTGGTCAGCATGGGGAACAGGCGCGGCGCAATATCGGCTGCGATGATGACCGCCTTGTAGCCGGCCACCGTGGCCTGGGAAGAAAGGATGTCCATGGCCTGGGCGCGGGTGATGCGCGGCACCAGTTCCATGCTGACCAGCGACACGCCGGCCTCGGCCGCCGCGCGCAATTCGTCGAAATCGCTGTAGGGTGTCAGGGCGCCGATGGCGACGGAGCCCTCTGGCAGCGCGGCCAGGACCTCCTTGGACGGGCGCCGCACGCTCAGCAGCACCTGGCATTGGCTCGCCAGTGACTTGGCATCAGCCACGATTTCAGCGTCACCCCATGCTTCGTCAGGATGACCCGCTTCGCTTCCTGCGCCGGTTTCGACCAGAATCTTGTGGCCCGCCTGGGCCAGTTTTGCCGCGGTCGGTGGATCCAACGCCACGCGCCGCTCACCTGTCGCGGTTTCCTTGATGATCCCGATGCTGATCGTCATGTATTCGCCCTCGATAATGATCTTTCAGTGTAGCCTCTCCGGCGCGAAGGCCGCAACGCGAAAACGACATTCAGCGATGGTCCGGACCGGACCGCCCCTGAGGCCGGATGCGACAAAACCGCCTCGGCCGATGCTTGCCAGCGTGCTGGAAGCGCTTCAGTCGCCATGGCCAATCTGATTTTTGGCTTCAGTCAGTCGGTCCGGGGTTCCGACATCCGTCCACAGGCCGCGGTAATGCTCGCCGCTTAAGCTGCGACTGCTTATGGCGTTTTCCAGCACCGGGCGCAGCGCCCTGCGCCCCGGCGCCAGACCGGCGAACAGCGCGGGATCGAGCACGGCGATGCCGCTGAAGGTCAGGCCGCCGCCCGAGCGGAGGCGACTTTGTCCATCGATGGCGAAATCGCCTCCGGGATGGTGGGCGGGATTATCGACCATGATGAGGTGGCCGTGGCCGTGCGGCGCGGCGCCGCGCAGGCGGGTCAAAGGGTAATCGCACAGGATGTCGCCGCTGATCATCACGAACGGATGGTCACCCAGCAGCGGCAGCGCCTGGATAATGCCGCCGGCGGTTTCCAGCGCGCCCGGTGGTTCTTCAGAGTAGGTAATCGACAAACCCCAGGCGGCACCGTTTCCCAGCGCTGCCTTGATCTGCTCGCCCAGCCAGGCCAGATTGATCACCACTTCGCTGAAACCGGCTGCCGCGAGCGCTTCCAGATGACGCACGATCAGCGCCTTGCCGCCCACTTCGATCAGCGGTTTCGGTATCCGGTCGGTCAGCGGCCGCAGGCGCTCGCCGCGCCCGGCGGCCAGGATCATGGCCTTCACGGCCCGATCTTCCGGCGTTTTTTCCATGCCATGAGCAGGTCACCCAGTGGCGCCAGTTCAGGGTTGCGGGCAATGGCAAAGTCCAGGTAGGCAAAAAAGCGCGGCACATCCTCGAGGTACTGCGCTTTGCCGTCGCGATAGCGGATACGCGCGAAAATGCCGATGACTTTCAAATGTCGCTGCACCCCCATGAAATCGCAGGTTCTGCGCCAGAGCTCGGTTGATTCGGGCAGAGGCAGTCCGGCCTTGATGCCTTGCCGCCGGTAGTCTTCCAGCCAGGCGTCGACTCGTGTCTGTGGCCAGCTGATGAAGGCGTCGCGGAACAGCGAGACCGGGTCGTAGCTGATGGGCCCAACAACGGCGTCCTGGAAGTCGATGATGCCTGGGTTGGGGTCGCTCCACATGAGATTGCGCGGCATGTAGTCCCGATGGCAGAACACCTGCGCTTGATCAAGGGCCCAGCGGATCAGCGTGGCACACAGCAGGTCCCAGTCGTCCAGTTCTGTTTCGGTCGGCTCGATCTGCCAGTGATGGGTCAGAAACCAGTCGGGGAACAGGGCCAGTTCCTGCAGCAGCCGACCGGCATCGTAGGCCGGCAGACCGGTGCTTGCGGCATGCAGCTGCATGCGGATCAGGGCCTGCATGGCATCGCTGAACAGGGCATCAGCGCAGTGATCATCCAGCACCTGATGGAACGGCCGGGTGCCCAGATCTTCCAGTAGCAGAAAGCCGCGTTGGCGATCTTCGGCCTGGATGCGCGGGACGTGGAGCCCGGCCTGAGTCAGTCGGCCGGCTACCTCGATAAAAGCGTCCAGGCTTTCACGCTCGGGTGGTGCGTCCATGACGATAAAGCTCTGCTCGGCGCGCGCGATGCGGTAGTAGTTGCGGAAACTGGCGTCGGCTGAGGCGGGTTGGAAGTTGGCCTTGGGCCAGCCCAGTTGCCGGCGCGCCCAATGTTCGGCCTCGGATGGGCGCGAGTTGTCGCTCATGGCGTGTTCTCCAGCAGCCTGTCGAGGGGTTGTTGGGCAGCGTGCTGCCAGCATGCCAGCCAACTCTCCATCGCCTCGCCATAAGCGGCACCGAAGCGCTGAACCTGGCGGGCGATCATCGGCAGATTTCGGCTGTCTTCGGGCTCCAGCCGGCGCTGGCTGTCCAGCAAGCGTGTGAAATCGCTCCGTAACCAGTCGGGCGGTTGCAGTTCGGCCAGTGTTTTTTCCATTTCCGTAGCAGTTTGCGCGCGTCGTTCCAGCAGGCAACGGCGTAAGTCAGTGGTCAGCTCGGTCTCGCTCGTCTGCTCCAGGCTGCGCAACCACGCGGCCAGAACGCGCGCGCGAGCGCTGGGTGCGGCCGGCAGCTGCGTGGCAACCAGGTCTTCGATGCGCACGGCGATATAGCTGTTCAGGCTCAGGCCGCGTGGGCGATGGAGATCGGCCTCGGTCCAGCGTCGGACCGAGTCGCGCCGGTGCGGCAGCATCCACGGCAGCGCGGCACAGGGAGTGCCGGGATGCAGGAAACGAATCAGCGCGCCAAAGACCAGATCCTCCCCACGGCCCTTGGCGCCGACCGGCAGCAGCAGTTCGCGGTTGTCGATGCCGGTCAGCGTGGTCGTCATCAGACTAACGCTGGCCGCAATTTGCGTTTCCAGCACGCTGCGCGCCATGCGGCGCGAATACAGGTGTTGAGCGTAGGCTTCAGGGCTGTCCAGCCACGGCCGTAGGGTCGCGGCAGGCAGGGCATAGAGCCACAAAAGATCGCCACTGCCGGTATCGCCCAGAGTGCCGTTGGTGGTCAGGCGCAAGCGCGGACGCTGGCTGAACTCATAGATCATCTGCGGCGACAGCTCGCGCAAGAGATGGCCGTTCTGCAGACCGTAACGCTCGGCCACGGCCGCAATGGGCTGGCCCAGCAGTTCGCCGTGAGCCGCGAGCGGGTTGAGCTCGACCGACTGAAACTGCGTCGTTTCATCTCGGCCAGGGTCGGGAAAACGGCTTTCGAACTGGTGCTCCACGCGCAGGCTCAATCCGGCCCCCGCTGGCTCGATTTGGTAGGGGTCCAGTAGCGCATCTTCGTCGATCATCAAAAAGCGCTGTCCCGCCGTCAGCAGCAAGGCCAGGTTGAGATTGCTGCCGTAGCTGGCCTCCGTCTCCTCGGGGTCGCCATCGATCAGCCACTGCAGGGCGTTCCAATCGCCCCCGCACCGCTCACATAGCTGCTTGACGATGCGGGTTCTTCGGGCTCGGTCGATGTGCTCGATGCGGACGCCCGGCATGTCCGGTGCCGCGGCGATAGCGGCAGCGGAGGCCGCGCGCGCGGCTTCGTCCAGGCTGTCATCCAGGATGAGTATGCGCTTAAGCGCCGCGCCTGAGGCATATTTGCCGAGGTTGCTCAACAAGGCCTGCAAATCATCGGCGCGGTTGCAGGTGCGCACGCAAAGCGTGTCCACAGGCTCGAGCGGGACTGGAGTCATGTCGCCACCCAGCTGCTCGAAGACACCGGTCTCGCTGCGCAGCAGATCACGCTCCACCAACCCTTGCAGCCCCTGCAGGACAGCGGTCTGCTGGGCAGCCGGGAGGCCGAAATCTCGCAGCAGCAGCGCGCTGTGTTCAGCCAGGGTGCGGAATTGGTCGCAGCGGCTGAGCGCCTGCGGGTAGAACAGAGGCACGCAGTGCGCGCGCGCGTCGCCGGCTGCCAGGACCAACGCATCGCCACCGATCGGGTGGGCCTCGAAGGGTCGAGCGATATAACGAGGCGGGGTGGGTTGACTGGGGGCCGTGGACGACCCCAGATTGAAGCTGAAAGAAAAATCGCCGCTGCTCATCACTGCTTGTCCTGACTGGATTGGCTGAGATCACCGCAGTCGCCGCGGTGCGGGTTGTCACTCGGTTGGGTCGGTTTAATCGGTGCTCGTGCGGGCACGCAGGCGGTCCCAGTAGGCCAGGCGCTTGCGGATTTCACGCTCGAAGCCGCGCTGCACGGGGTGGTAATAGCGCGCGCGCTGCATGCCCTCGGGAAAGTAATTTTGGCCCGAAAAGCCGTCCGGCGTGTCGTGGTCATAGGCATAGCCCTGACCATAACCCAGCTCTTGCATCAGGCGGGTTGGCGCGTTGAGTATGTGCGCCGGCGGCATCAGCGAGCCGTATTTGCGCGCGCTGCCCTGGGCTTTTTGCCAGGCCCGGTAGGCGGCGTTGGACTTGGGGGCCGTGGCCAGGTAGATGACGGCCTGAGCCAGTGCCAGCTCACCTTCCGGCGAACCGAGCAGGTGATACGTCGCACGCGCCGCCAGCGCCTGCTGCAGGGCCTGTGGGTCGGCCAGGCCGATATCTTCGCTGGCAAAGCGGATCAGGCGGCGGGCGATGTAGAGGGGGTCATCGCCGCCATCAATCATCCGTGCCAACCAATACAGAGCCGCGTCGGCATCGGAACCGCGCAAGGCCTTGTGCAGCGCTGAAATCAGGTTGTAGTGACCGTCGCGATCCTTGTCGTGGGCCGGCGCCCGACGCTGGACCCGGCGTAGCAGCATGTCGGCGTCGATATCGCCTTTGCCGCCATCGATGGTCGCCAATTGCTCGATCATGTTGCACAGGTACCGGCCGTCGCCGTCGGCCAGGGCGAAAAGGAGCTCGCGCGCGGCCGCGCTTAGCGGCAAGCGCCGATCCAGTGCCGTTTCTGCCCGCTGCAGCAGGCGGCCCAGTGCGTTGTCGTCCAGACGCTTGAGTACCAGCACCTGCAGGCGTGACAGCAGGGCGGCGTTGAGTTCAAACGATGGGTTTTCCGTGGTGGCCCCGACCAGGACGATGGTGCCGTCCTCGACATAAGGCAAAAAACCATCCTGTTGGGCTCGGTTGAAACGATGGATTTCGTCCACGAACAAAAGCGTGCCCCGGCCGGACTCGCGCCGCTGCCTGGCTTGCTCGAAGGCCTTGCGTAGGTCGGCCACGCCGGAAAAAATGGCTGACATGGCCTCGTAGTGGAGCTGCCCGATACCGGCCATGAGTCGCGCCAACGTGGTCTTGCCTGTCCCTGGTGGCCCCCAGAACACCACTGATTTGAGATCGGCGCGGTCGATCATGGCTCGGAGTGGACCCTCAGGCCCCAGCAAATGCGCCTGGCCCAAAACCTCATCGAAGGACCGCGGGCGTAGCCGATCGGCCAGCGGGCGAGTGTCGCTCACGTCAAATCCATACCAATTTGGTCTTGTTTCGTTCACTGCCGGCGAGCATAATAAGAATCCTAATTCATGCGGCGAAAGTTTCGTGCCGCGCTATCGGCGCTCGAAGCTTTCGGACAGGACTGTAACCGATGCTGAGGATCAGCAAACTGACGGATTATGCGACGGTGCTGATGGCCACGCTGGCTCAGCGCGATCAGGATTGCGTGCCTGCCAGTCGGTTGGCCGAAGATACTCGGCTGGAACTGCCGACGGTGGCCAAGGTGCTCAAGACCCTGGCCAAGTCAGGCTTGGTGCAGTCCATTCGGGGCGTCAACGGCGGCTATCGCCTGGGCCAGGCGCCGGAAGAGATATCCGTGGCCGACATCGTGCGCGCGATGGAGGGTCCGATCGCGTTGACCGAATGCAGCCTGGAACCCGGCCTGTGCTCGCATGAAGCCCAGTGCACGTTGCGAGGGAACTGGCAGCGGATCGGGCTGGCGGTGGAAAAAGCGCTTGAGCAGCTCAGTCTGGCTGATCTTTATCAAACGCCGCCGGTTGCCGTGGATCGCATCGGCGGGCGCTCACTCATCAATTTCAAGATCGTGTAACACAGCACTCGGAATACATTTATGAACCAGACAGCCCAACAAGTTGAACAGGTCATCCAGCAGCGCTACAAGGCCGGGTTCTACACCGACATCGAATCCGACCGGGTACGCGCGGGCCTGGACGAGGAAATCATCGCCATGATCTCGGCCAAGAAGAATGAGCCGGCCTGGATGCTGGAGTGGCGACTGAAAGCGTTCCATCACTGGCAGACCATGGTCGGGCCGAATTGGGCGCATCTGAATATTCCGGCCATCGATTTTCAAAAAATCCATTACTACGCCGCGCCCAAGCAAAAAGATCGCCCGAAGAGTCTGGACGAGGTCGATCCGAAGCTGCTGGAGACCTTCGACAAGCTGGGCGTGCCGCTGCACGAGCGCGCTCGTCTGGCCGGGGTTGCGGTCGACGCGGTGTTTGACTCGGTTTCGGTCGGTACCACCTTCCAGAAGGAATTGAAAGAAGCCGGAGTGATTTTCTGCAGCTTCTCCGAGGCGGTGCAGGAGCATCCCGACCTGGTGCGCGAGTATCTGGGCTCGGTCGTGCCCTACACCGACAATTATTTTGCGGCATTGAACTCGGCGGTGTTTTCCGACGGATCGTTCGTCTACATCCCGAAAGGCACTCGCTGCCCGATGGAGCTGTCGACCTATTTCCGCATCAACGCGCGCGATACGGGCCAGTTCGAGCGAACCCTGATCGTGGCCGAGCCCGGCAGCCACGTGAGCTACCTGGAAGGATGCACGGCGCCGATGCGTGACGAGAATCAGCTGCACGCCGCCGTGGTCGAACTGGTCGCCCTGGAGAAAGCCCAGATCAAGTACTCCACGGTACAGAACTGGTATCCGGGCGACGAGAACGGCAAGGGCGGCATCTACAACTTCGTGACCAAGCGCGGCGACTGCCGCGGCGACGATTCGCGCATTTCCTGGACCCAGGTCGAGACCGGCTCGGCGATTACCTGGAAATACCCATCGTGCATTCTGCGTGGCGATCGCTCGGCCGGAGAGTTTTACTCCGTTGCGCTGACCCACAATCATCAGCAGGCCGACACCGGCACCAAGATGATTCACCTGGGCAAGAACACCACCAGTAAGGTCATCTCCAAGGGCATTTCTTGCGGCAAGAGCAACAACAGCTACCGCGGCCTGGTGCGCATGGCCAAGCGGGCGGCCAACGCGCGCAACTACACCCAGTGCGATTCCTTGCTGATCGGCAAGACTTGCGGCGCGCATACCTTCCCCTACATCGAGTCGGCCAACCCGACGGCCAAGATCGAGCACGAGGCCACCACCTCGCGCATCGGCGAAGACCAGCTCTTCTACTGCCGCTCGCGCGGGCTGGACGAGGAAGACGCCGTGGCCATGATCGTCGACGGCTTCTGCAAGGAGGTGTTCAAGGAACTGCCGATGGAGTTCGCCGTCGAGGCCAAGGCGCTGCTGGAGATCTCGCTGGAAGGGG
>SLJA01000161.1 GCA_007135355.1 Wenzhouxiangella sp. | reverse complement strand
GAAGTGTCCAGATCGTGATCGCCGTCCATCAGCACTTCGGGCTCGACGATGGGCACGATACCGGCTTCCTGGCACAGCGCGGCGTAGCGCGCCAGGGCATGGGCATTGGCGTCGATGCAGGCGCGCGAAGGAATATCCTCGCCAATAGTGATCACCGCCCGCCACTTGGCGAACTTGGCGCCCAGCCTGGCGTATTCGGCCAGGCGCTCGCGCAAGCCGTCCAGACCCTCGGTGACCTTCTCGCCGTCGAATCCGGCCAGCGGTTTGGCACCGGCGTCAACCTTGATGCCGGGTAAGATGCCGGCCTGTTGCATGATCTTGACCAGCGGAGTGCCATCGGGCAGGGACTGGCGGATGGTCTCATCAAACAAAATTGCGCCCGAAATGTGCTCGCCCAAACCCGGAGCCGTCAGCATCATCGAGCGGTAGTCCAGCCGGTTGGCTTCGGTGTTTTCCACCTTGACGCTGTCGAAACGTTTCTTGATGGTGCCGCCGGACTCATCGATGGCGAGGATGCCTTTACCCGGCGCGACCAGCGCCTGAGCGATATCTGCAAGTTGTTCGTAACGGTCCGTCATGATGGCTCCAGATGATTTGCGGGGACTCCGCGTTCTATTGTATCGGGCCGCGTACCCACCCACACGACGACCGGCAGGCCCTGGCCGCTCCCGGCGTCTTAGTCGGTAACCTTGAGGATCTTGAGCATATTGGTCCCCCCGGCCATCCGCTGGCGATCGCCCAGAGTCATCAATACTCGATCACCGGCCGCGATCAGTCCGGCCTGCCGCACATGCGCCACAGCGCGATCGGCAAGCTCACCCGGCAACTCCGAGTCCTGCTGCGAAAAGAACAGCGGATGCACGTGCTGGAACAGGCGCATGCGACGCAAGGCGGCGCGGTTGGGGCTCAAGGCGATGATGGGGGCCGGCGAGCGAACGCGGCTCAGCCATTGTGCGGTGGAACCCGACTCGGTCAGAGCCAGGATCGCCGTGACCGGCAGATTATTGGCGGTCATCATGGCCGCCATGGCAATGGCCTGGTCGGTGCGCTCGGCGCGCATATTCAGACGCCGCGAAGGAACATGGGCCTGGACGTGACGCTCGGCGCCTTCGCAAATCCGCGCCATGGCTTCGACCACCCGTACCGGATGCTTGCCCACCGCAGTTTCCGCCGACAGCATCACCGCGTCGGTGCCGTCGATCACCGCGTTGGCCACATCAAGCACTTCGGCCCGGGTCGGGATGGGGCTTTCGATCATCGACTGCATCATCTGCGTCGCGGTGATCACCGCGCGATTGTGCTCCAGCGCCGTGGCGATGATGCGTTTCTGCAGGCCCGGCAGTTCAGCGTCACCGATTTCAACACCCAAATCGCCCCGCGCCACCAGCACCGCGTCAGACACCTCCACGATGCTGTCGAGATGTTCGATCGCTTCGGTGCGCTCGATCTTGGCGACCAGACCGGCCTGACCTCCCGCTGCGCGCAGCATGGTCCGCGCCTGCTCGATATCTTCAGCATTGCGGGGAAAAGACACCGCCAGGTAGTCCACCTGCCACTCTGCCGCCCGTTCGATATCGGCCAGATCGGTTTCGGCCAGGCCCGGCACCGATAAGCCCCCGCCGCGCAGGTTAAGCCCCTTGCGATCCGATAGCCGACCGGCGGTCAACACCGTGCAGTGAATGGCGTCACCCTGGATGCGCTCAACGCGCAAGGCGACCATGCCGTCATCCAGCAGCAGCTCGCTGCCCGGCTGAACATCATCAACCAGGCCCAGGTAGGCCACGCCAACCCCCGATTCGTCCCCGGCCGGGGCCGGATCGCGCGCGTACAGGGTGAAGGACTGCCCGCACTGCAGATCGACGGCGCCATCGCGAAACCGATCGATACGAATCTTGGGCCCGGACAAGTCCGCCATGACGGCGACATCGGTGTCGAGTTCGCGCGCGGCGGCCCGGACCATGCGGATGCGTCGAGCATGGGTTTCCGGGTCACCATGGGAAAAATTGACCCGGACCATGTCGCAACCCGCCGCCAGCAGGCGTTCCAGCGCATCGGGCTCGTCCGTGGCCGGCCCCAGTGTGGCTACGATCTTGGTGCGGCGTTTGGTGTGCGGAGACATCATTACTGCTCGACCTCTATTCGGTTCAGCCCAATTCTCGCCCAATGCGCATGACGTTCGGATTACGCCGCAGCCGGCGCATGACACGGGCCAACTGATCGCGGCCAGTTACGCTGAGAACGAAACGCAAGGCCGCGGTCTCCCGGGTCGAATGACTTTGTTCGACCTGCTCGATATTGGCGCCGATCTGACCCAGGGCAGCAGAAATCGAGGCCAGCACGCCGGGGCCATTCACCGTGATCAGATTCAATGCCACCGAAAAATGGCCATGGATCAGCGGCTCCCAGGTCACTTCCAGGCAGCGATCGGGGTTGTTCTTGTACAAGCCCGGGACATTCGGGCAGCGCTGGCGATGGATGACCACACCCTTACCGGGCGACAGGTAGCCCATGACCGGATCACCTGGAATCGGATGACAGCAGCTGGCATAGATCACGGCGCTGCCCTCGTCGCCGCCGATGGTCAAGCTGGCCGACCCAGCATCGTCGCCACGACGCCGCAGGCTTTCGGTAATCGGCAGCAGTTTGCCGGCCACGGCCTGGGCCAGCAGATCACCGCGGGCGATACGGATCAGCAGATCCTCCAGCCGCTCAAGGCCGGATTTTTTCAGAAAACGTTCCAGGCGGCGGCGCGAAATGGTTTCCAGCGAATAGCCGCGCCGGCCCAGGGCCTGATCCAGCAGCCGATCGCCGATCGCCACCGAATCGGCCTGCTCAAGGTTTTTCAGATGTCCACGAATCTTGGTGCGCGCGCGCGAGGTGACCACGAACTCCAGCCACTCCGGCTGCGGCGTCGCCCCCTCGCGGGTAACGATCTCGATCGTCTGGCCGTTTTCCAACCGGGTGCTCAGCGGCATCGCTTCACCGTCGATGCGAGCCACCACGGCCTGGTTGCCGACATCGGTGTGAATGGCATAGGCAAAATCCAGGGCACAGGAATCGGCCTTCAAGTCGATGATCTTGCCTCTAGGGGTGAACACGAAGATCTCATCCGGGAACAGCTCGGCCTTGGCCGTATCCATGAACTCGCCGGAGTCGGACGCACGCGACTGAGTTTCGACCAGCTTGAGCAGCCATTCGCGCGCGCGCACCGCGGTGGAACGATCCGGTGCGGCCTTGTACAGCCAGTGCGCGGCCGCGCCTTTTTCGGCCACCAGATCCATCTCTTCGGTGCGAATCTGGATTTCGACCGGCACGCCGAAAGTTGAATTCAATACCGTATGCAGCGACTGGTAACCGTTGGCCTTGGGCAGGGCGATGTAGTCCTTGAAACTGCCGGGCTTGGGCTGGTAAAGGGCGTGGGCCACGCCGAGGGCCTGGTAGCAATGCGGTTCGGAGTGGGTGACGATACGGAACGCATAAACATCCATCACCCGCTCATACGGCACGCTTTTGTCGCGCATCTTGCAGTAAATGCTGTAGGGCGTTTTGGTGCGCCCCTCGATGCGACAGGGAATTCCGGCCTCGCCCAGACGTTTTTTCAAATCGCGCGTAATGGTTTCGATCACTTCCTGCCGATTGCCGGCCAGCTTGG
>SLJA01000034.1 GCA_007135355.1 Wenzhouxiangella sp. | reverse complement strand
CCTGGCCGGGCGCGAGGCCTTTCCGGAGTCGCTGCAGATCGGCCCGGAACGTTTCCGCCTGCACTACCGCTTCGACCCGGCCAGCGACGAGGACGGGGTCACCCTGGACTGCCCGCTGCACCTGCTCAACCGCCTGGAAGCCGGTCGCCTGGAATGGCTGGTGCCGGGCCTGCTTGAAGAAAAGGTCACGGCCTTGATCGCCAGCCTGCCCAAGTCCAAGCGCCGTTCGCTGGTGCCCGCGGCCGAGTACGCACGCGCCGCCATCGAGCGCCTCGGAGACGACCCGGACGGGTCGCTGCTGGATCGCCTGTGCGCGGAGCTGGGAAAAATCGGCGGACTCTCGCTCGAGCGCGCCGATTTCCAGCTCGACAAGCTGCCTCGCCATCTCAACTTTCTGATCCGGGTGCGCGACGAGTCCGGTCAGGCACTGGGGCAGAGCCGTCACTTAAGTGAGCTGCGCGAACGCTTCGCCGAGCGAGCGCGCACCGAATTCATGGCCCGCCAGGCCGAGCGTTGGCAACGCGACGGCTTGAAACCCGCCGACCTGGAGCCGCTACCGGAAAAAGTGACCACCCGCGGCGGTCATGAGGCCTGGCCGGCGCTGGTCGAGCAGGGCCTTTCGGCCGGCGTGCGCCTGTTCGACACCCCCGCCGAGGCCCGCCTGGCCCACGCCGGCGGCATCGCCGCGCTGCTGCAATCGGCGCTGTCCGATCAGTGGAAATACCTGAAGAAGAACCATGGCCTGTCGCGTCCGGCCCAGATTGCCTGGACGCGGATCGAGGATGTGTCCGAATTGACTTCGGCCCTGCGCGAACTCTCGCTCAGGCGCTTCACCCAGACCGACGCCGTCTGGCCGGTGCGCGATGCGGACGGCTTCGCCCGGCTGTTGGCCACGGTACGGCAGGAATTCATCGCTGCCTACCAGCGCGATGCGGCGACCTTGGACGAGGTCACCCAGTCCTGGCACGCACTGACGCTGGCCCTGGATTCGCTCGGCACCGCGGTGCCCAACAACATCGCCGATGCCCGCTCGCAGCTGGACGACCTGCTCTATGCCGGGTTCCTGGCCGACATCGAGGCCGAGCGCCTGGCGCACTACCCGCGCTATCTCAAGGCTCTGAAACAGCGGTTGGAATCGCTGGAGCACGACCCGTTGCGGGACGACCAGCGCATGGCTCTCATTCGGCCCTGGTGGCAGGCCTACCTCGATCATCTGGCCGATGGTGGCTGGTATACCCCGGAGCTGGACCAGTTTCGTTGGTTGATCGAAGAGTACCGAGTTCAGATTTTCGCGCAGAAACTTCGGACCGCCGAAAAAGTCTCGGTGCCCCGCCTTCAGGAGTGGGCTGGAGCCGCGGGAGTTGCTTGGGAGTAGCCAATTTGGTGGATCATTTGTGACCGTTTCGGCGAAATGCAGCAGACCTCCGTCTTTACTTGAATTTAATCGGTTTCAGGATGTCTACGAGTACAATATTGGTTTTATTGGCCCAAGATTCCTGCTTGTATGCACTCGAAATCAAAATTGTTCGGCAATCCGTTCACTGTGCTGATTATCTTTATGCTCTCTTTGGGGTTCGCAGCAAACTCATTTGCTGCGAGCGCCGATCTCCAGCCCAGCGCTCTGACCTTCAAGATACTGGGTCAAGAGCAGGGGTCATTCGTGATTGCTACCGCATCGGGAGATTCAGGCGCCATCTATGATCTGAGCGGCTCCGAGTTTTCATTCCAGACTTTTGATTACATGGACAGTGAGTCGCTCGGTGCCATCGAAACACCGCTGTTTTGCTTTGACTTCTCCAGCGAAGGCGCAGCGGACGACTCTGCCATTTTTCTCAACGTGACTGATTCGAATGGCCGCCCGGTATTGGAATCCGTTCCGGTTCCAACGGGTCTGACCTTTCGTCCGATTGCTCGCACCCTAGAATTTGTGCCTGGACCTCGACTTCAGTGCTTTTACATCGGAGATGGTGGAGAGCCAACTTTTGGACTGTTCGGCGTTGCGCCCCCGGAACCGCCGCCGCCCCAGAATGTTGAGCCGGATCATGATGCGGTGTTTCGTGATGGCTTCGAGTTTTTCGGGATGACCGGAGTGGATGTTCGGTTCGCCGGACTGCCTGAAGCGGTGGTCGCTGGCGGGGTACTTGACTACAGCTTGGTGATTACGAATACCGGAGACGCTTCCCTGAGCTCGCTGGCGTTTCAGGAGAGTTTTCCGGAAAACGGAAGCATTTTCCCGGCAGTTTTGGAGGCGGGTACGTGGATCTGCGACGGGGTTCATTGCCCGGCATCCAGCGGAACGGGATTGATTCGCTTCACTGGATTGACGCTTCCAGTTGGCGAATCGATGGAATTCGCGATCAGTCGGCCAGTCAGGACTGATGCTTCGGCAGGGTCGAGTCTTTCTCTTTATGCGGGTGCCGTGGCTGGCCCGGGCAGCGATGCTGACTTTGCGGTCGACCAAGCCTCACTCGCGGTCATTGGCCCCCCCTTCACCCTGCGGTTTGTCCCCGATTCCGATGTTTTAGCGTTCGATGAAGAGAGGACATTGGTTATCGAGGTTCACGACGAGAAAGGCAATCGCGTGTTCAACGATGTGGACAGAACCATTCAGCTTTCGAAGGTCAATGGATCGGGCCCCGGTCGCGTAGACTTTCCACAGTTTCAGTTAGTGAGAGATGGGCGGGCGGAATTCATCGTTACTGGTGAGGTAGTGGGTCAGTTAACACTGATTGCAGTCCGACAGACCGGAGGTGGCTCGATCGGGCCTGCGACGATTTCACTGGAGGTTACGTCACAGTGATCGCTGACGGGCGTGTCGTCTGAAGCGCGGCAGGCAACGCCATACGGCAGGGTCGAATCTCTCCCTGAACCCAGGCTATTGACTTGGTTGGAAAGGTACTACGGGGCTCGCGGTGCGACCCCTGGCGACAATCTGCTGGAACTGAAGAAAGTAGCCGAACGACTGTCTGTCGATGAACAGGTGATCATCGGTGAGGCCTTAATGGCGCTGGATGCACTGGACCCCGATCCAGCGGCGGTAATGGCCATGCTGCTCATGCCTCAAGTGCTTTCTAAAGGTTTTTCGGCCGACCGGCTCCCTGAAAGTGTATCGCTCGCGACTCGCGGCCTGCTTCTGCAACTGCAGAGGCTTAACCACTTCGGCAAAACCTACCTGCCCGATGACCAGACCCGGGCGGAGGGCCTGCGCCGTCTCTTGCTGGCCTTGGTAGAGGATGTCCGAGTGGTCTTGATCGCTCTGGCCTGGCAACTCGCTCGCTTGAAGCTGGCTGCCGGGCTTGACGAAGAGACTCGTCAGCATATCGCCCGAGAAACCCAGCTGATCCATGCGCCTCTCGCCAACCGGCTCGGTATCGGGCAACTCAAATGGCAGTTGGAGGATTTGGCCTTTCAATATCTGCAACCGCGGGCTTATCGCCAGGTCCGGCTGCTGCTGGCCGAGCGCCAGGCCGATCGCGAAGCCTACGTCAATGCCTTCATGGCCCAGCTTCGTCACGTACTCAGCGAGGCGGGAATCAAGGCCGAAATCAGCGGACGGGCCAAGCATGTTTATTCGATCTGGCGCAAGATGCAGCGCAAGGGGCTGGATTTTCACGAATTGTTTGACGTGCGCGCGGTGCGCGTCATGGTCGACAGCGT
>SLJA01000344.1 GCA_007135355.1 Wenzhouxiangella sp. | reverse complement strand
GTGGCCATGTTCTGCACCGGCGGCGTGCGCTGCGAAAAGGCCAGCGCCTGGCTGTTGGCCCGGGGTTTTGAGCAGGTCTATCACCTGCGCGGCGGCATCCTGTCCTACCTGCGCGAGCGCCAGGGTGGCGACTCGCTGTGGCGGGGCGAGTGCTTCGTGTTCGATGACCGGGTCAGCGTGGATGGCTCGCTCAAACCCAGCGGCCGTGCGGTGTGCGCCGGCTGCCGGCGCCCGCACGAGGAGCTTCCCGCCGACGGCATGCCGCCGGCGGATGCCGCCGGGGAGTGCCGCTTGTGCGGCGAGTATTTCGAGCCGGGCCGCCTGGCCGGGATTCGCGAGCGGGTGCGCCAGATTGCCCTGGCCCGGGCCCGTGGAGTGTCGCACCTCGGGCCGCAGCCTGAAGCCGACGAGCGGGCCAACTGATGTTCGCCACTCCGCCTCTCGCGGCAACCGCCCCGCCGCATTGGCTGCCCGAAGCGCTGATTGCTCCCTGGAACTTCCTGGCCACCTATCCGCCGGTGCTGGCGCTGATCGTTCTGGTGGTGGGGCTGACCGTGGCCATCATCGGCAGACTGCTGGTTTTGCGCTGGGGCGGCAAGTTGACTTCCGGTGTGGCCGACGGGCTCGATACCCGCTTGCTGCGCATCGTTGCCAATGTCGCCGCACTGATCCTGGCCTATATCTCCGCCGTACTGGCGATCCAGGTGATCGGTTTCAGCGCGAGCGTGGAACGCATTCTGATCAACATTCTGCTCAGCCTGCTGATTCTGCGCCTGATCAAGTCGGCCATGCGCGCCAGTCATCTGGGCCTGGAAATCCTGGGGCGCGTGCGCGATCGCTTCGAGATCGTCGAGGAACGTACCATCCCGCTGTTCGACCTGGCCCTGACCATCCTGATCATCGCCGCCGCCGCCTATGCCTTGCTGATGGTCTGGGACATCAACCCCACCGCGTGGCTGGCCTCGGCCGGCGTGGTCGGGATTGCAGTCGGCTTCGCCGCTCGCGACACCCTGGCCAACCTGTTTGCCGGATTCTTCATCATCGCCGATGCGCCCTACAAGCTGGGCGACTACATCGTGCTCGACGGCGGCGAGCGCGGTGAGGTGACCAAGGTCGGTATCCGCTCAACCCGGCTGCTGACTCGGGATGATGTCGAGATCACCGTGCCCAATTCGGAGATGGCGAATTCGAAGATCTACAATGAGTCTGGCGGACGCTGGGTCAAGTTTCGCATCCGCATCAAGGTCGGCGTGGCTTACGGCTCGGATGTCGACCAGGTGGTTGAGCTGCTGGAGCGGATCGCGGCGGCGCACGACACAGTATGCCAGGACCCCAGCCCGCGCGTACGCATGCGCGGCTTCGGCGATTCCAGCCTCGACTTCGAGCTGCTGTGCTGGGTCAACCATCCGGTTGAACGGGGTATCGTCACCCACCAGCTGTACATGAAAATCTACAAGGCCCTCAACGAGGCCGGCATCGAGATCCCGTTTCCGCAGCGGGATGTGTGGATGCGGGGCGGCGAACAGTGAAATTTGTCTTCAAGGGGCGACGAGGCGTTCAGGTTTACTGATCTATAGAACCCGTTTTTTCGCCATGGTGCGCGGCCTGTATTGAAACAATGACCTCTTTCGTTCGCTCAGTCAGAAAGTGATCCGGCCCCAGGGTTTCAGAGATCACTTGGTGACCAATCCGGGCTTGGCGAAGCGCTTCTTCATGGTTGTTTTGAGCCTTGAGTGTTCTGGCATGTACTGAGAATGCAATACCCGTTCGCATGCTGTCCATGCCGATATGCTCGGCCGCCATGGCGGTGGCTTGGCGAGCTGTCTGCTCGGCCTTTTCGATTTCGCCGCCCTCTAAATACAGCTGCGCAATTTGCGTTTCGGAAATCAGCACTCTGATGTGGTGGGCACCAAAAACCCGGTGCGCTACGAACTTGCTTTTCTCAAGATAGTGCAGCCCTTCTTCGAATCTTTCGATTCCGCGTAAGGCCGCGCCCAGATTGAGCGCCGATACCCAGATATCTCCGTGAAATTCGCCCAACGACCGCGTCCGTGCTTTCAGTATCTCCCGATGCTGTTCCACTGCCAGTTCGAATTGACCTGCCTCCTGCAGTACATTGGCGAGATTGCTTCGGACGCGAAGAGTTTGTGGATGCTCGATTCCAAAAACTTCTTCACGCAGATAGACGGCCTCAGAGAGGAAATTAATGGCTTCATCGAATTGACCGAGAGAAGTATGCAATACGCCCATTAGATTCAGCAAATGAAGCGTCAAATCGTGGTGCGGGCCGATTGAATTACGCGCTTTCTCAGTGGTTTCCAGTAGCAGTGGTTTGGCTCGATTCGGGTCGCCTTGCTCCAGCCAATGGCTGGCCAGATTGTGAGCGGCCCTCAAAGTCTCCTCATGCACGGTGCCTAGAACATTCCGATGGGCTTCAAGGGCCATGGTGAGAAATTCTTCCGCACCACGGGAGTCAGCGGTTGAAATGAGCAAGGTGCCCATGCCGGATATCGATTCAAGCGTGTCCGGATGTTCGGGCCCCAACGTTGCCTTGCGTTTTTCCAGCGCCTGTTCGATCAGTGCATGGGCCTCTTCGATACGAGACTGGCGCCAATAAACTGCGCCAAGCTTATGCATTGAGCTGAGTGTGTCCGGGTGATCCGGGCCCAGGTGCCCTTGCCGCAACTGAAGCGCTTGATGCTGTGGTCCTTCGGCGAGACCGAAATAGCCTAGCTCCTGCAGCGTACTCGCCAGGGTCTGTAGCAAGCGGGCTCGCAGAAGCGGCTGCTCCTGGAATTGTCTGTCGATGGCGTCCAGTGTCTGCTGGAATAGCCCTGTTTCCAATGCATTCAACGCAAGGTCGGTGAAGTTGACACCGGCCAGATTCGCTTCAAGTGAGTCCACTTCCTGGAGGATCTCGTTTTCCTTGAATCCGCCGGATTGCAGGGCGGATCGGCGCATGTCGACCAAACCATTGCGAAGCGTTGTGCCCATGGCATAGGGATTCAGTTCGCTGAGCTGATCTTCCTGGAAACGCGCGACTTGTTCGAGTTCAACGGCTCGCGCCTCTGCTGTGGCCTGCTGTCTCAATGCTTCTTCCCGTGCTTGTTCTGCCTGGAAATAAAGGCCCATGCTGACAACAATCCCGACTGTGAGCGCCAGCGCGGTAGAGCCCAAAGCTGCGACGACACCGGGGTTGCGCTGCACGAATTTCCTGGCTCTATAGCGCCTGGTATGCGGTATGACGCTGAGCGGAAGTCGTTGCCGGTAACGCCGAAGGTCAGCGATGATCTCGCTGACGTTTCCGTATCGATGATTCTGCTTTTTGGCGCAGGCCTTGGAGGCAATGGCGGCGAGTTCCGGATGGCTCGTGTCTGCAGCAGGCGTTTCAGCAGATGACATGCCCAGTAGCCATTTCAGTAGTGCCCCCAACGACCACACGTCACTTCCCGGTGTGATCTCTTCCCCGGCCCGTTGCTCGGGGGCGGCGAAAGCGGGGGTAAGCGCGCGTGGTCCGGGGTGGTCGATTTCGCCCGACTCGAGCAGCCGCGCCACGCCAAAGTCCATCAGCTTGACTGAGCCGTCTTCGCGGATACGGATATTGTTCGGCTTGATATCGCCATGAACGATCAGGCGCTGATGCGCATGGGCAACCGCCTCGGCG
>SLJA01000041.1 GCA_007135355.1 Wenzhouxiangella sp. | reverse complement strand
TGGTTTTGAGCGCAAGTCACGCGCAACTGTGGTTTTGGCTGGCGATCGCGGTCGTCGGGCTTGCGGCAGCCCCGCTGGCACACAAAATGGCTTTGGACGGCGGTGCTTCCGCTCTGCTGGTTGCTTTTTCAGGGGCCGTGGTGACAGCGGTTGTCGTGGTGGCGTGGCTGTTCGGGCGCGGTGGCGCCTCAGCGCTAAAGTCACTGGATTTCAAGGCCGTGACGTCATTGTTTCTGATCGGTGCGCTCGGCAGCGGCCTGGTCTCTCTGTTCGGAATCGTCGCCATGACCGAGACCAGCGCCTCCAACCGGGCGCTGTTTCAATCGGCTTATCCGGCCGCCACGGCGCTGGCCGCCGCACTGCTGCTCGGCGAACGCCTGAATATTCGCGCCTACCTCTGGATCGGACTGGTGTGCGTGGGGCTGCTATTGATGAATCTGGCGCAAAGCAGCGCCCTTAGCCTGACCGGCTGGCCGTTCTGGCTGCTGTTGGCTACCCTGCCCTTGATCGGTTTGGCCGATGTGATTGCCAAAAAGTCGCTGGGTCGGCAGTCTCCCGAGGTGGTCGCCGCCGGCCGCGCCGTGGGTGGTGTGCTGGTGCTGGCCCTTGCGTTGCCGTGGATCGTGCCGGCCATGAGTGAAGAACTGGCCGCCGTCTGGCCCTGGCTGCTTGTCTCAGGCTTGTGCATGGCGGCGTTTTACGTTGCCCTCTATCACGTGTTTGACCGGACGTTCGCCACCATCGCGGCCAGCCTGATTGCGTTGGCGCCGCTGCTGACTTTGGGCGGCGAGATGATTTTGCTCGGGCTGGAGCTGGTGTGGTTTCAGTGGCTTGGTTTCGGCCTGGTGCTGCTGGCGGTCATCGGCTTATCGCGACGCGCCTGATGAACGGACAACCAAAGAACCAGGAAGCCGCTGAATAATCATGCGCCCGTGCATAATTGTTCAGAGGCTCCCTGATTCCCGATTTTCGATCAAACGCCGCGGGCCAATAGGAGCAGTCACCTGGGTGTTGCGTTGCTGGTTGAATGATGATGTTTTGTGGAAGAAACCCATGATGAGGATTCTTACGACTCTGGTGGCGGCAATCGCGTTGGGCGTGAGCCTGCCGCTGCAGGCGGGCAACAATCTGGATGTGCCGCTGGTGGTGGATGTGGCTCACCTGGAGGGGTTGATGGCGCAGCAGCTCGGTCTCGATCACGAAGGCCGCGGGCGGCTTCAGTCTGACCGCTGCAACCTGATCGACATGGAGGATTTGCAACTGGCCATGGTCGATCGCCGTCTCGAGGTCTCTCTGGCGCTGAATGCCTACACCGGCGTTGAGGTTTTTGGCAGCTGTCGCGGGCCGGCACCGCTCGCCGGTCGGCTGCAACTGGAGATGAAGCCGGCGGTTGACGCGCACGGGGGTGCGGTGGTGTTCAAGGCCGAGGGCGCGGAATTGCGCCGGCCGGACGGCAGCGCCGGCTTGCTGAGTCGGCCGTCGCGAGCGCTGGCAGAGAGCCTGATCATCCCTCGCTTTGAAAGCGTGATCGTGGATGTCAGCGGTCTTTTGGCGGCGGTTGACGGCCTGATCGAGGAATTTATGCCCGCCGACAGCCATCCGGCCCCGCGCTTGAGCGAGCGCGGTCGTCTGACCAGCGTCAGTGGCGAAGCCGAGGGTTTGCGGCTGCAGCTGGCATTTGTTGTGCGGGCGCCGGAGCGGACGCTCGCCGAGCCAGCCGCCGAGCCGCCGCTGCGGCCGGCCGAACAGCTGGAATGGGCGCAGGTCGAGGATGAGCTGGACGGGTTTCTCACCGTGCTGATTGCCAGGATGGCCTCACAGGTCGATGATCGTGACTTGCAGCTGGATTTTCTGTCGCTGCTGCTCGATACCCGTCAGCGTATCGCCGAGGCGCTGGTCGATGACGACCCGGTGGCCGATCCGGTGCGCGCGCTGTTTCTGGATGCCTGGACCGGGCTGCGCCCACTGCTGGTGCGCATGGAGCCGCTCAATGTTGCTGACGACCGGGATTTGCGCCTGGCCGGTTTTATCGCCGCCGGTGATGCGCTGAGCGCGCTCGACACCCTGGGGCCTGAATTCGGCCTGGAAATCAGTCGCGAGGGCCTGCGCCGGATGGCGCGCTTGCTGATGGCCGGTGATGCACCGGTCAGCTTTACCCCGCTGCCGCTGATCGAGGATCCGGCGCTGCGGCGTTTGTTCGGTCTGGACCCACTTGGCCCGGCCTCTGGCCCCGCCTTGCCGACGCTGCACTGGTGGGAGCGCCTGATGCCGGTCGCTCACGCACGCGTGCTGCCGCTGGCCGAGTCGCTGCGCGGCGTGGTCGCCCGCCCGGCCATTTTGGAAGAATACCTGGATCTGGTCGCCCAGCTGCTGGATGCCCTGTACGAGGAGCACATGGACAACGGCAGCCGGATTCCGGTCGAGTACCGCGAGCTGTTCCACCCGCTGGTGCGGGCCACGGCCTGGCGCGAGTCGTGCTGGCGCCACTACGTCGGCCCGGTCGACGAGCCGCGGGTGATTCGCTCACCGGTCGGCGCCATCGGCATGATGCAGATCATGGGCCGGGTCTGGCGCGGGGTGTATGACGTCAACCGGCTGGAGGCCGAACTCGAATACAACATCGCCGCGGGCATTGAGATCCTCGAGCACTACCTGGTCGACTACGCCATTCGTCGCGGCGAGCACCAGCACCCCGGCGGGCTGGATAACCTGGTGCGTGCCACTTACGCGGCCTACAACGGCGGTCCGCGTCACCTCAGCCGGCACCGGAACCCGGATACTTCGGCCAGCCTGCGCGCCATTGATGAGGCCTTCTGGGAAGAGTTCGTGTTGATCCGCGACGAAGGCTGGCCGCCGGTCTCGCGTTGTTTTTCGGTGCCGGATTGAGTCCAGCCGGAATGAGCCGCCGGTCTAAAACAGACTTCGCTGGGCTACCGGCCAGGGCGGCAGCGGCGGCCAGTCGCGGCGTTTAAGCGTTCGCCCCAATGCGGCGTGGAAGGCCAGCGCCAGTTCCGGGCAGTGCTGGTTGTTGGGGCAGTGGATCAGAACATAAACCTGTTCTTGTCGGCCCAGGGCGGCCGCCGCCCGGCGCGCGGCTGATTCAATCCAGGGCGCGTTGCTGACGCCATCCGGGTGCAGCACCAGGCGGATGAACTCCAGTCCGTTGGCGAGTGACGGCAGTACCGGCACTTGCGGTTTTTCATGCCGGGCGCGCTGCACCTCCGGATGATCCAGATCGCCCTGGTACAGCGGCCGGGTATCCATGCACACTCGCCCGAGATCGAATTCGGCGATCAGCGGCTGCAATCGTTCGGGCTGATCGAAAAAGGCGGGATGCCGCACTTCAATCACATTGCGCCGGTCGGTCGGCAGCCGCTCGAGGATGCGGCGCACCGTGTCGAGCTGATCGGGGCCGGTGCGGTCGGAGAACTGCAGCAGCAGCGGCCCGTTGTGGCGACCCAGCGGGCGGATGCGCTGCAGAAACCGCTCCAGCAGTTCGAGGTCCGGTCGCGGCTCGTGGGTCACTTCGCGCGGCAGCTTCCAGCAGAACTCGAAGTCGCGGCCATCGACCGCCTCGCCCCAGCGCGCCACGGTCGCCGCATCGGGCACGCGATAAAAGCTGGTGTTGCCTTCGACTGTGTTGAACACGCTGGCGTAATCGCCCAGCACCGAGCCCCCGGAGCGGAAATAAGG
>SLJA01000208.1 GCA_007135355.1 Wenzhouxiangella sp. | reverse complement strand
TTAAGAAACTCTCGACCAGAATCACTTTGGGCACGGTCAGAGTGACGTAAACGGCGACGATGCCGAGCAGATTGGGCACGATGTGGCGCCAGATGATGACCCAGGATCGGACGCCCAGGGCTTGCGCGGCCTCGACGAATTCCTTCTGCCGAAGGCTGAGCGTCTGCCCGCGCACAATTCGCGCCATGTCCAGCCAGATATAACTGCCGATGGCAACAAAGATGAGCAGGATGTTCCTCCCGAACACCACCATCAGCAGAATCACCAGGAACATGAAGGGCAGGGCGTAGAGGATGTCGACGATGCGCATCATGATGTTGTCGGTTCTCCCGCCGACAAAGCCGGCGATCGCGCCCCAGGCCACGCCGATGACCAGAGCGACACCGGTGGCAACCAGCCCGACCATCAGGCTCATGCGCCCGCCGTACATGGTGCGCACGAACTGGTCACGGCCGATGGAATCGGTGCCGAAGAAGTGTCCGGTCTCCAGGCTGGGCGGGGCCGAAATGCGATCCCAGTGCGGGGTCGAGTAGTCGTACTGGCTGAGGATGGGGCCGAACAGCACCATCAGCACGATCAGGCCGAGGATGATGGCCGCACCCAGGGCGGCGCGGTTGCGCTTCAGGCGCAGCCAGGCCAGATGCCACAGGCTGCGGCCGCTGGCCGCGGCCGCGTGATCGAAATTGGACAGCGCGCTGGCTGGAGTACTCATTCGTAGCGGATCCTCGGGTCGATCAGGGCGTAGATGATGTCGACGATCAGGTTGAACACCACGATCAGCACGCCGATGACGATGACCACGCCCATCACCAGGGTGTAGTCGCGGTTGAGTGCGCCTTGCACGAAGTAACGGCCCATGCCGGGCAGGCCAAAGATCTGCTCAATGACCACGGACCCGGTAATGATGGCCGCCGCGGCGGGACCTAAGTAGGACACCACCGGCAGCAGCGCCACTTTGAGCGAATGTTTGCCGAGAATCTTCCACTCCGGCAGTCCCTTGGCCCGCGCGGTGCGGACGAAGTCGGATCGAAGCGTCTCGACCATGGAGCCGCGCGTCAGACGGGCGACATAGGCCATGTAGGGCAACGCCAGGGCGATCACCGGCAGCACCATGTTGCGCAGTTGCCCACCGCCCCAGCCGCCGGCCGGCAGCCACCCGGCGTAAACGGCAAAAAACAGGATCAGGATTGGGGCCAGAACGAAGTTCGGTATGGCGATCCCGGTCATGGCCGAACCCATCAGCGCGTAGTCCAGGCGCGAGTTCTGACGCCAGGCGGCAATGGTGCCGATCAACACGCCAAAGAACAGGGCCAGGGCCAGGGCGCTGGCGCCTAAGCGGATCGAGACCGGGAAGCCTTCGGCGATCAGTTCATTGACGGTGAAGTCGGAGTACTGAAAGCTCGGCCCCAGGTCGCCGCGGGCCACCGAGCCCAGATACAGGAAATACTGAATGATCAGTGGCTGATCCAGGTTGTACTTGGCCTCGAGGTTGGCCATGATCTCCGGCGGCAGGGCCTTGTCCTCGTCAAACGGGCCGCCTGGGGCGATGCGGATCAGAAAAAACGCGATGGTGATCAGAATGAACAGGGTCGGGATGGCGCCGAGCAGTCGGCGCAGGATGTAGCGCGGCAGCATCTAGTTGGCTCCCTGTTGGACCGGATCCTGGCGCAGCAGGAAGATGAAGCGGCTCGGATGCTGGTCGAGCACGTTGGGCACCCAGCCCTGGACGTAGGGTTTGACCAGGCGTTTGGACACGTAGGTGTAAATGGGCGCGAAGGGCTGGGTCTCCAGCAACAGGATCTCGGCCTCGCGCAGCAGGCCCAGGCGTTCTTCCAGATCGGCGGCGCGCGCGGCGCGGTTCAACAGGCGATCGAATTCCGGATTGAAAAAACCGACGTCGTTCTGCGGGTTTTCGCTGAAAAACAGCTCCAGGAAGTACATCGGATCAAGATAATTGCCGATCCAGCCGGAGCGGAACACCTCGGTGACGACACGCTGGCGCCGATTGGCCAGGAAAACCCGGAATTCTTCGTTGATCAGGGTGGCGTAGACGCCCAGGGTCTGTTGCCACATGGCGGCAATCGCCAGCGAGATGCGCCGATGGTCCTCATGCGTGTTGTAGCGGATTTCCAGGCGCAGCGGATTGTTCGGGCCGAACCCGGCTTCAGCCAGCAGCGCCCGCGCGTGTTCCTCGCGCTCGGCTTGGGTCCAGAATGCCCACTCCGGCTTCGGTGGGTCGTAACCGGGGATGCCTGGTGGAGTGAAGGCGAAGGCGGGCTGCTCGCCCCAGCGGGTCAGCTTGTCGGTAATGATCTCGCGGTCGATGGCCAGCGACAGCGCCTGGGTCACACGCGGGTCGTTGAACGGCTCGCGCGTGGTGTTGAAGCCGAAGTAGTAAATCCCCAGCCAGTCGTAGACTTGCAGCTCGTCCGGCAAGTTTTCCTGCACCCAGTTGAATTGGGTGTTGGGGACCTCGTAGGTCCAGGACAGCTCGCCGGCGCGGTAGCGCATCAGCTCCGCCGACAGGTCTTCGGTGGGATAGAAAAAAACCTCGTCCAGGATAACGTTGGCGCTGTCCCAGTAGTAGGGATTGCGGACCAGACGAATATGCGATTGCATGGCCAGTTCTTCGAGCATGAACGGCCCGTTACTGACCATGTTGCCCGGACGCGCCCAGCGGTCACCGTGGGCTTCGACGGTGGCCCGGTGGACGGGTGAGGCCAGACTGTGCGTCAGCACTTCCTGGAAGAACGGGTTGGGCGCTTCCATGTCGACTTCCAGCGTCAAGTCGTCAATCACCCGAACCCCCAGATCCTCCGCCGGCCGGCGCCCGGCGATGATGTCTTCGGCGTTAAGGATGGGTGTCAGCAGGATGGCGAAGCGCGAACCGGTGGCAGGATTGACGATGCGGCGGAAGCTGAACAACCAGTCATCGGCGGTCATCGGGTCACCGTTGGACCAGCGCGCGTCCTCGCGCAGGAAAAAAGTCCAGATCATGCCGTCTTCGCTGATCTCCCACCGCTCGGCCACGCCGGGAATGAGCGAGCCGTCGGCCGCGCGCGTGATCAATCCCTCGAACAGGTCGCGTTGGATATTGCTGCTGGGAACCCCTTCGGTGACATGCGGGTCCAGCCCCTGGGGCTGGGTGCCGTTGCCGCGATGGAAAATCTGCACCGGCGCCAGGATGGACGGGTCGGGACGACCGTCTTCGGTGAAGACAAGCTCAGGCAGGTTCCAACGCTGCGGTGCCGGGCCATCGTCTGCGGAGTCAGATGCGCAGGCCGCCAGCAACAACGGAAACAAAGCGGCCAGTCCGGCCCTGAATTTCAGATTCATGCGCGGATAGTATCAGTCAGGCAAACAGTCTCAAGGCCGGGCAGTGTATGCCGTGGCGGATCGTGGGACAAGTTTTCCGCCGTAACGATCGCTGAACCCGACCAAAGTTGACGACTTAGGACACGATACCAAGTCATTGGTTCGTTATCGATGCCTTCTCGAATAACTCACGCCGGGCGCCCGGCGGTTTGACGGCCGACCGGGTGTGACGGGCGAGTTTCGCGCCGCCCTCATCAGCGCCTCTTAGCCTGTGTCTTCTGAACAATCAGGAGAAGTTGGTTTTGAGCGCAAGTCACGCGCAACTGTGGTTTTGGCTGGCGATCGCGGTCGTCGGGCTTGCGGCAGCCCCGCTGGCACACAAAATGGCTTTGGACGGCGGTGCTTCCGCTCTGCTGGT
>SLJA01000170.1 GCA_007135355.1 Wenzhouxiangella sp. | reverse complement strand
TCAACCCGGGCAAAGTGCTTTGATCGGCTCGTCCTGTGCGGGTTCTGATATTGTTCCAGATTCGCAGGAGCCTTTATTTCTTCGATTCAAGGGAGATTCCATGATCCAGAAACATCGACTGACCGTACTGCTGGCGCTATTTTTATTGCCCTTGCTGGCTTCGGCCGAAGGCGGCATGACCCTGGAGCAGATTGCTCGTCTGCAGCAGGTGGGACAGGCGGTCGTCAGCCCGGACGGCAACCGCATCGCCTATACCCGCATCGTGCCGCGCAGGCCGGGCGTGGGCGAGGACGGCCCGGCCTGGTCGGAACTGCACGTGATCGGGCGCGATGGACAAAGTCGCGGCTTCATCACCGGCGAGGTCAACATTCGTCAGCTCGGATGGATGCCGGACAGCTCGGCCATTACTTTCGTCAGCCGCCGTGGAAGCGACAGCCAGACCACCCTGTATCGAATTCCGGTGGCCGGCGGTGAAGCCGAGCGCCTGCTGACCATTGGCACCGGCGTGGCAGCCTACAGCCTGGCCCCGGATGGTCGGCGGGTGGCCCTGATCAGCACCGAGCCGCTCGATGACGACACCCAAGCCCTGCACGATAAGGGCTTCAACGCCATCATCTTCGAGGAAGACTGGCGCCCCCGGCGGCTGTGGATTGCCGATTTGAACGGCGGCGAGCCGGAAACGCTGGACATCGAGGGTTCGGTGCAGCGGGTCCAGTGGTCGCCGGCCGGAGATCGTCTGGCCATCGTCGTGACGCCGCGCCAGCTGGTTGATGACACGCTGATGTTCCAGCGTATCCGCATCATTCGGCCCGATGGCAGTGAGATCGGCCGCATCGACAACCCCGGCAAGCTGGGCGCCAGCGCCTGGAGTCCGGATGGTGCGCACTTTGCCTTCATTGCCACCGACAAGATCGAAGATACCCGCGAAGGCCGGTTGATGGTGGCCGGACGAGACGGTGGTGAGTGGACCAATCTGCTTCCCGATCTGCTCGGTCACATCTGGCACGTCAACTGGCGCGCTCCAGGCGAAATTCTGTTCATCAGTTATGAAGGGGTCGAGGCCCGGGTCGGGCAGATCGCGGTCAATGGCCGTGGGCACACCACCCTGTATGAGCGCAGCGGCTTGATCTTCGACTCACTATCGGTGGCCGACAATGGTCGCATGGTGTTTACCGCCAACACGCCGGAGCATCCACGCGAAGTGTACGCCCCATCGCCGCGCACGCTGGAGGTCGAGCGATTGACCGACTCCAACCCCTGGTTGGCCGATGTACGGCTGGCACGCCAGCAGGTGGTGCGCTACCCGGCCGCCGATGGTCTGGAAATCGAGGCCTTGCTGTTCTGGCCGCTGGACTACGAGCAAGGCCAGACCTACCCCTTGATCGTGGCCGCGCACGGCGGGCCGGAAGCGCATTACTCCAACGGCTGGCTGACCACCTACAACCTGCCGGCCCAGCATGCCGCGGCCGCGGGTTATTTCATGATTTACCCCAATTACCGCGGCAGCACCGGGCGCGGCGTTGAGTTCGCCCTGACCTCGCAGGGACGGCCGGCCAAGGAAGAATTCAGCGACCTGGTCGACGGTGTGGACTGGATGATCGAGCAGGGCCTGGTCGACGCCGATCGCGTCGGCATGACCGGTGGGTCTTACGGCGGCTACGCCTCGGCCTGGGCGGCGACCTATTACTCGGATCGTTTCGCCGCGGCGGTCATGAATGTCGGCATCTCCGACAAGATCTCCATGCTCGGCACCTCGGACATCCCGCAGGAGCTGTACCTGGTGCACTATCTGACCTGGCCGTGGGAGGACTGGGACTTGTTTAAGAAGGCCAGCCCGATTTATCACGTGCAGAATGCGCGCACGCCTATTCTGATCCTGCACGGCGATGCCGATCCGCGCGTGGACCCGACCCAGTCACGCATTCTGTACCGCTATCTGGTGCTGCAGGATGATCCACCACCGGTCAGGTTGGTGCTGTATCGTGGCGAGGGCCATGGCAATCAGCGCGCCTCCTCGCGCTGGGATTACAGTCTGCGCCTGATGCGCTGGATGGATCTGTATCTGAAGGGCGAGGGTGGCGATCCGCCGCCACACCAGCTTGATTACCGACTGGATGTTTTTTCCGACGATTAAAGGAGTATTGCCCAATATGGTCGACAAGGCCGACAGCGTCAATGTTCTGGGTGAAAAACTGGCTGACTGCAGCCACGATCCGGTGACCGGGTTTTTCCGCGACGGCTGTTGCAATACCTCGGATGAGGATCGCGGCAGTCATACCGTCTGCGCGGTCATGACCAAAGAGTTCCTCGAGTTCAGCCGCGGTCGAGGCAACGATTTGTCCACGCCGCGCCCGGAGTTCGGGTTTCCTGGACTCAAAGCCGGCGATCAGTGGTGCTTGTGCGCGGCGCGCTGGCGTGAGGCCTTTCAGGCCGGCTGCGCTCCGCGTGTGGTGCTCGCGGCCACCCACGAGGCGGCCTTGCAGTATGTGACGCTGGATCAACTGCGCGCGCACGCGCTGCAGACGCTGCACTGATTCGCCCCAGGCCGATGGACAAGTTGCAGCTCCTGGAACGCCTGAATGCGGGCTGCGAGAATACCCTGATGGCAACGCTGGGTATCCGCTATGTGGATGTCGGCGAGGATTTCCTGGTGGCGACGCTGCCGGTGGGCGCGGCGGTGCATCAGCCGGCCGGTATTCTGCATGGCGGCGCCACGGCGGCGCTGGCTGAAAGTGTCGGCAGCGCCGCTTCGGCACTGCGGCTGGATCTGGGGCGTCAGGTGCCGGTCGGGCTGGAGCTGTCAATCAATCATCTGCGCAGCGTGCGTGAAGGGCTGATCAGCGCGCGGGCCGAATTGGTCCATGGCGGCCGTTCGACCCACTTGTGGGATATCCGCATCAGCGACGATCAGGGTCGCCGGATCGCCTGGGCGCGCTTGAGCATGATGATTCTGGATCGTTGAAAGAAGATCGCCCCGCGGTGGCGGGGCGATGGGGGTCAGTGCGGTTCAGGTCAGCGTGATTTCGGGCAGCGTGACTTCTCAGGGAACCGGTGTTGCCGAAACCCGCAGCCGGATGCTGTCGCCCGGGTGATGACGCATGGTCGTTTCGTGGATGCGCCCGTTGAACTCATACAGCACGCGATACCCGGTGATCACGCTGCGCTCTTCGAAGTCGCGCTGGATGGTGCAACGCTCCTCGGTTACCGGCGTGTAGCGAGCCGGACCACTGGAACGCGCCGCGTCGCGTCCGATCGAGCCGCCCAGAGCGGCCCCGGCGGCTGTCATGGCTCGATTGCCGTTGCCGCCGCCGAACTGGTTGCCGACCACCCCGCCAATGATGGCGCCGACGATGGTTGGCGTGGCCGAACTGCTGGAGCCGCCGACGCGCTGGTAGGTTGTTTCGTCCCAGCACACGGTGCGTTCCACCGGGGTGCGGGTCACCGAGTAACGCGGTTCAACTTCCAGAACCGGAACGGTCTGATAACTCACGCCACCCGCGTGCGCCAGTCCGGCGCCGAGGGCAAGCACTGCGATGCTCAAGGTTCTGGCAAACATGGTTCTGCTCCTTGCTGGGGTTTCCATGGTGTTAACAAACCTTCGGGTTCATGAATTGTCGTGTTCATAAACCTGCAATGGCCGACGCTGGATTCGGTAAGCTTGGAGAATCCTTTCTCCAGCGTTGGGTACACCATAGCCCACCCTGGCTGAATTCCTGCTGAATCCGTGGTTGCTTATCGGCCCGGATCATGCCCCTGACTTGCACGGAGAACCTGATGGCTGCGCACACAACCCAACAAATCAGAAACCTGGCTTTTTTCGGACACGATGGGGCCGGTAAGACCTCACTGGTGGACGCGCTGATGGTCAAGGCCGGCACCATTGGCCAAATCGGCAACCTCGAGCGCGGCACCATGACAACCGACTTCGATCCGCTGGAGCGCAAGTACCAGTACTCGCTGGTCACCGGTCTGGTGACTATCCCCTACAAGGACACCGTGATCAACCTGCTCGATACCCCGGGAGACCCGGATTTTCGCGGCCAGGCCTTGTCGGTGCTCAGCGCCATTGAAACCGCCGTGATCGTGATCAGCGCCAGTGATGGTATTCAGATGTCGACCCGCAGCATGATGCGCCGCTGCAAGCAGCGCAAACTGTGTCGCATGATCGTGATCAACCGCATGGACATGCCTGGAGTGGATCTGGTCGGCTTGATCCGGGAAATCCGCGAGGAGTTCGGCCCGCAGTGCCTGCCGATCAATCTGCCGGCCGAGAACTTCAGTACCGTGCGTGATTGCTTCTTCCGCTCGGAAGGTGACACCGATATTCTGTCGGTGGCCGATGCCCACACCGAGATTCTGGACCAGGTGGTCGAGGTGGACGAAGATCTGATGGCCAAGTACCTGGACGGTGAGGAGATCAGCGCCGAGGAGTTACACGACGCATTTGGCAAGGCGCTGCGCCAGGGAAATTTGATCCCGATCTGCTTTACCTCCGCCCACACCGGCGCCGGCTGTGAGCATTTGCTGCGCCTGGCCCAGGATCTGCTGCCCCGACCCGGCGAAGGTAACCCGCCGCCGTTTCGCAAGGGGCCCGAAGGCGAGCGGGTTACGCCAGAGCCGGATCCGGACGGCAACGTGCTGGCCCATGTGTTCAAGATTGCCAACGATCCCTACGCCGGCAAGCTGGGGATTTTCCGCGTTTTCCAGGGCACCATTCGACCCGATACGCAGCTGTTCATCGGCGATGGCCGCAAACCGTTCAAGGTTTCGCACCTGTACCGCATGCATGGCAAGGAACACCAGGAAATCGAGGTGGCCGTGCCCGGCGATATCTGCGCGGTGGCCAAGGTTGACGAGGTGTACTACGACGCCATCCTGCATGACTCGCACGATGAAGATCACTATTTCCTCAAACCCGTGGACTTCCCCCAGCCGATGTTCGGGGTGGCAGTGTCGGCCAAGACCCGCGGCCAGGAACAGAAGCTGGCCGCCGCGCTGGAGCGGCTGAGCGAGGAGGACCCCTGTTTTGTCATCGAGCAGAACCAGGAACTCAACGAAACCGTGGTACGCGGCCTGGGAGAGATGCATCTGCGCGTGATGCTGGAGCGGCTCAACACGCGCTACGGCGTAGAGGTGGACACCCGTCCCCCCAGCATTGCTTATCGGGAGACCATCACTCGAGGTGCCGAGGGTCATCACCGGCACAAGAAACAGACCGGCGGGGCCGGACAGTTCGGCGAGGTCTTTTTGCGTATCGCCCCGCGCGGTCGCGGCGAAGGCTTTGAGTTCCGCAGCGAGGTGGTCGGCGGCGCCATTCCCACCAACTTGATCCCGGCGGTGGAAAAGGGGGTGCGGCAAGTGCTGGAAGAGGGCGCCATTGCGGGTTTCCCGCTGCAGGATGTCGAAGTGGTTGTCTATGACGGCAAGTTCCACCCGGTCGACTCCAAGGAAATTGCCTTCGTGGTAGCCGGCCGCAAGGCCTTCCTCGACGCCATTGCCAACGCCGGTCCGCAGATCCTCGAGCCGGTAGTTGAACTCGAGGTCATGGTGCCCGATACGGTGATGGGGGATGTCACGGGCGCATTGGCGGCCAAGCGGGCGCGCATTCAGGGCACCGACAGCCATAGCGGGATGAGTACCACGATCAAGGCTGCGGTGCCGCTATCGGTGCTGAGCGATTTTCCGACCGAGCTGAAGAGTCTGACCGGTGGTCAGGGGCGTTATACGATGTCGTTTTCCCACTACGAAGCAGTGCCCGGCGATATCCAGAAGCAGTTGGTCGAGGCCAACGGCCGAAGCAACCAGCAGGATGATTGAAGACTCGCCTGGTCGCGTTTCGCGTTTAGCGAAACCGCGTCAGCAGGCGGTGATGGAGTGAATCGACCTGGGCCTGGAGCTGTTCCAGGCCGGCCTGGTTATCGATCACCTCATCGGCTCGGGCCAGTCGCTGTTCGCGGCTGGCCTGGCTGTTCAGGATGCGTCGGGCGGCGGTCTCATCGAGTTGGTCGCGTTGGGTGAGCCGCTCGAGTTGCAACTGCTCCGGTACATCCACCACGACCACGCAGTCGGCATCGGCGAACAGCCCTGTTTCCACCAGCAGGGGAACCACCAGCAGGCAGTAGGGCGCATCGTCCAGGGATTGAATGCGCTGGCGCGCGGCGGCTTCGATGCGCGGGTGCAGCAGGCTCTCCAGGCGTCGCCGTGCCTCTTCGTCGCCAAACACCAGCCGGCGCATGCGCGCCCGATCCAGGCTGCCGTCTGCGGCCAGCACCTGGGGGCCGAAGGCCCTGACCACGGCGGCCAGGCCGGGCGTGGCTGGAGCGACCACCTCGCGCGCCAGCACATCGGTATCGATGACCGGAACACCCTGTTTTGCAAGATGCTCCGAGACGGCGCTTTTGCCGGAGGCGATGCCCCCGGTCAGGATGACGACCGGGGGGCTTGGGCCGGCAGGGCCGGACATGCCTGGCTGATTCAGCTTCAGCCGGCCGGTGAGATCCGATACAGGCCGCCGTCGGCGTGATCGGTGACCACGTAAATATTGCCGTCGGGGCCAACCCGAACATCGCGGATGCGACCGATCTCACCACGAATCAGCTCTTCCTCGTGGACCGGGATACCGTCTTCGAACACCACCCGACGAATCTGCTCGGAACGCAGGCCGCCGGCCAGGAAATTACCTTGCCAGGCCGGGAAGTGGTCATCGACTAGTATCGCCAGGCCGGATGCGGCGATGCTTGGCGTCCAGTCGATGACCGGATCGATCATGTCGGGATGATGGCGCAACGTGTCCTCGAAATAGCGCTCCTCGGTGCGGTAGTCGCGGCCCAGACTGACCACCGGCCAGCCGTAGTTGCCGCCCGGCTCCATCAGGTTGAGTTCGTCACCGCCGCGCGGGCCATGTTCATGGCTCCAGATCTGCCCGGTTTGCGGATGCACGATCAGCCCCTGGATGTTGCGGTTGCCGTAGGTGAAGATTTCCGGCAATACATCGTCGCGACCAACAAAGGGATTGTCTTCGGGAATGCCGCCGTCCGCGGTCAGGCGGATCAGGGTGCCGGCGCTGTCGCCGAGATCCTGGGCGCGCGGGGGTTCCGGACCGCGATCGCCGATGCTCATCAGCAGGGTGCCATCGGGCAGCCAGGCCAGTTTCGAGCCGTAGTGTCGCCCGGGGGCGGAAAACCGTTCCTGCACGTAGATGATCTCAACATCGTGCAGCTGGTCATCCTGCAGTCGCCCGCGGGCCAGCGCAGTGGCCGTCTGTTCGTTGTCATCGGCCTTGGCAAAGGTCAGATAGACCCACTGGTTGTTGCTGAAATCCGGGTGTAGCAGGACTTCCATCAAGCCGCCCTGGCGCAGCGCGTAAATTTCCGGCAGGCCGGAGACGCGGATCTTGTTGCCGTCGGCATCAATGATGTTGAGATGTCCGGGACGTTCGGTGACCAGAAAACGTCCATCAGGCAGGAAGTCAATCGACCAGGGGTGGGCCAGACCGCCGGCAATCTGCTCCAGGACGATGGCCTGGTATTCGGTTCGCAGCGTTCTCGGTTCGGCCAGTACCGATCCGGCCACAAGCGCGATCGAGAGCACCATGGCAACGCTAACGGCACGATAAGTCATCATGAGTTGGAAGCTCCTGTTGGAATGAACAAGACGCTCAATGTACCTTATGGTGGGCGTGTATCGTGTGGATTCGCGGGGAATGGTAGTAATGCAGGTGGTTTTTTGGTGCGGTCAACCGGATGAGCAACCCACTTTGTGAGGGTTTTGGGGTAACTTAATACCGTTGAGTCGGTTTCATGGGGAAAATCAATGATTAGGCTGCTGATCGTCGACGATCATGATTTGGTCAGAACGGGGTTGCGTAATATTCTTGATGCGGTGCCGGATATTCAGGTCGTCGGGGAGGCTTCCAGCGGGGAGGATGCGCTGCTGCTGGTCCGCCAGCATGCGCTGGATGTCATTCTGATGGATGTGGGGCTTCCGGGCTTGTCGGGCATGGAGACCACCGAACGAATTCTGAAGAGCTATCCGCAGGTCAAGGTCATTATTCTGACTGCCTTCAGCGAACCGCCGCTTCCGGCAAGGTTGCTGGACATTGGCGCCAGCGGCTACCTGACCAAAGCCTGCAGCGCGCGCGAACTCGTGGTCGCCGTCAAATCAGTCAATCGTGGCGAGCGCTATATTGGCTCTGAAATTGCCCAGCAGCTGGCGCTGTCTTTGTTGCCGGGGACGCCGCAGTCACCGTTTCAGGATCTGACCGCGCGCGAGCTGGAAGTGATGATGATGTTGACCCAGGGCATGAAAATGCCGGCCGTGGCCGAAGTATTGAACGTCAGCCCCAAAACCGTGGCAACTTACAAGTACCGCATTTATGACAAGGTTGGCGTCAACAGCGAAGTGGAGTTGCTGCATCTGGCGCTACGGCACAAGCTGGTCAAGCCGGATAGCTGATTCCGGGGGCCATGAAAGGGCCTGCAGCCCTTCCATTCACGCCCCTTCCTTTGGCCCGGCGCCTCTATCGTCGGCAGACGAGCCTTGTTTTGGAACCTGATAGAGGCCGTCGGCATTTTTGACCGGCTTCACCTTCGGATCGGCATCAGCCGACGCCGAATTGACCTCTCCCGAAGTCCGGCGGCTGTCCTCCTTTTTGCCGCTCGACACCGCGCTATTGTCTGCTGATGGGCCGGCCCGCTCGACTTTGGCCGGGGGTGTCGAAGAGGCGCTGTCGTCCTTTCTGGCTACCGGCAACGAAGAGGACTTGCGATGTTCGAGTCGCGCGGGTTCGGCAGCCGTTGGCTTATCGTCTTTTTCGGGGCTGGATTTAGCTGCCGCCGGCTGATCGGTCTTGCGCTCGGCGGGCGCCGATGGGCTTTGGCCCGCCGCGTCTGCCGAGGTCTTGCTCGACGCCGAATTATCGTCTGGGCCACCGCTTTTCGCTCGACGCTTTTTTCCCCCTCGACGCCGGCGTTTTTTGCGCGGTTGCTCATCTGAGCTTGCTGCACTGGCACCACCGTCGTCGGCTGCACCGGACTGGGCGGCTTTACCACCGCCGCTGGTGGCACTGTCGGCTTTGCGCGGACGCGATTTTTTCTTGCGCTTCCTGGGTCCCCCAGAGGAGGATCTGGACTCACCGCCGGGCCGCTTTCCGTCCGACTCGGACGGCCGGCTTTCCGCCGTCGTTTTCTTGCTGCCGGCGCTTTTTCGTGCGGACTCCTTGGTCTTGGCGCTGTCGCGCGCTTCGGGCTTGTCAGCAGAGAAGCCTTTGAAAAAACTCAAGATCGCGAGGCGGAATTTCTGCCACCAGCGCGGCGAGCTGGGTTCAACCACGGTGCGCTCGGGGGCCGGAGTAGCCGGTCGGATGCCGCTGACGGCAGCCTGAGGCGCCGCTGCCGCGATCTTTTCAGACTGCTGCCCTGGAACGGTCTCTTTCTCTTCGCCAACGGCCAGGGTGTAACTGGGCTCATCAACGCTTTCATTGGCTCTCAATCGCGTGATTTCGAACCGCGGTGTCTGCAACCAGCGATTGGCGACCACCGTGATCGGCAGCTTGTTGCGCCGCTCGATATCGGCCAGCATGATGCGTTTTTCGTTGAGCAGGAAATTGGCGACTTCGATGGGCGCCTGAATGATCACCCGCGAGGTGTGGCTCTTCATCGCTTCTTCCTCGGCCAGGCGGACGATCGACAAAGCCAGCGACTCGATCGACCGAATCGAGCCATAACCATCACAGCGTGGGCAGGTTACATAGCTGGACTCACCCAGCGACGGGCGCAGCCGCTGGCGCGACATTTCCAGCAGACCAAAGCGCGAGATGCGCCCGATCTGGACGCGCGCCTTGTCGATGCGCATGGCCTCGCGCAGCCGTGTTTCAACTTCGCGTTGAGCTTCTTTGCTCATCATGTCGATGAAATCAATGACAATCAAGCCGCCCAAATCGCGAATGCGCAGCTGGCGGGCGATTTCATCGGCAGCCTCGAGGTTGGTCTGCAGGGCTGTTTCTTCGATGTCCGCACCCTTGGTCGCGCGTGCTGAGTTGATATCGATAGACAGCAACGCTTCGGTATGGTCAATGACCACGGCGCCCCCGGACGGCAAGCGGACTTCGCGCGAGAAGGCTGACTCGATCTGGCTCTCGATCTGGTAGCGCGAGAACAGCGGCGTGGCATCCTTGTAGGACTTGAGCTTGCGCAGGTTATGCGGCATGACTTGCTGCATGAACTCGCGGGCATCTTCGAAGATGCGGTCGTTGTCGACCAGGATTTCGCCGATGTCCTCGCGCAAATAATCGCGCAGTGCACGAATGATGAGGTTACTTTCCTGGTAGATCAGGAATGGCGCCTTGCGCGTTTTCGCCGCTTCCTGGATGGCTGTCCACAGTTGCAGCAGATAGTCAAGGTCCCACTGCAGGTCTTCCTGCTCTCGCCCGACACCAGCGGTGCGCACGATCAAGCCCATGCCATCCGGCACCTCGACCTGCTTGAGGGTATCGAGCAATTCCTTGCGGTCTTCGCGGGAGATCTGGCGTGATACGCCACCGGCCCTGGGGTTGTTGGGCATCAAGACCAGATATCGCCCGGCCAGGCTGATGAAGGTGGTCAGTGCCGCCCCCTTGGTGCCGCGCTCTTCCTTGTCGACCTGGACAATCACTTCCTGGCCGGCCTGCACCGCGTCCTTGATATCGACTCGATTGCCGGCGTCGAAGTTTTTGCGCGCTTCCTCGCTGAAATATTCGCGAGCGATTTCCTTCATCGATAGGAAACCGTGACGCTCGGAGCCGAACTCAACGAAGCAGGCGTCCAGGCTGGGTTCGACCCGGGTAATGCGGCCCTTGTATATGTTTGACTTTTTCTGTTCCTGGGCAGGAACTTCGATGTCGAGGTCAATCAGAAACTGGCCATCAGCAATGGCTACGCGCAACTCTTCAGGTTGCGTCGCGTTGATCAGCATGCGCTTCATTGTCGCAATTCCTCTGCCGTTCCGACCGCCGCAGCGGTCCGAAATCGGTGAAGAACAGAATTCCACAGGCAACGCTTCGGCGCCGGGTGCGAGCACTGCGTGCCGGCTTTCCCGTACCTGGCCGGTACACGCTCAGGGCGAGCGGTGCACCGGGCCGTTCAGCGCTCAGCGAGCAATGGTCCGGGGTTGCCGGCTGCAGTCATCAGGCACCAGACCCTGGACGGGATCCTCACGCATTCAGAAATCTGTCTTCTTCTACCGATCCCGGCGCATCGAGGGCGGGTTGCCCGGCGGCCGGGAACTGGCTGTAAAATTTCGCCAAGATCGACCAGGGTCGATCACCTTGCGTTACCAGGACAGCTTGTGGCGCTCACTGGCGACCGCATGAATCTGCTCACCGCCGGCCCGGCCCTGAGGACGCGCTGGCGGTTTGAATAAGCTTTTGTCAACCCGACTTTTAAGAATCCACAGCGATGGTCGGCGCCTGCGGAGCTGAGTCCGTCAAAGACCCTTAGCGTCGTCAAGTCCACCGGATCCGGTCGGGCCTCGGTCTGTCGAGCGCGTTAAGATCGACCCACCGCTTACCAAGTCAGCTCGATTTTTAGCCTTCCTTGATGTTTTGTGCTCACGTTGTGACCTCCGGACGGAGTTTGCATCAACGCGGCTCAACCCTGCTATCTTACCACCTCATTTTGCTTAGGGATAGGTGTCGACGTCAGTTTAATGCACTGCGTCAATTCTCATGAATGAGCGGCAAGTCAGCACTGGCGTGCACAAAGTCAAGGTTCCTGCCGATCGCGCCGGGCAGCGACTGGACAATTTTTTATCAGGCTATCTGGGCGGCGTGCCGCGCAGCATGATTTATCGGCTGGTGCGAACCGGCCAGGTTCGTGTCAATGGCAAACGGGCCAAGCCGATGAAAAAACTGACCGCCGGTGACGAAGTCAGAATCCCACCTGTGGCGAGCAAACCGGCCGCACCCCGCGCCATACCGGAAGAGTGGGTCGATCGACTGCGAGCGGCGATTATCGAACTGAACCAGGATTTCGTGGTCATTGATAAGCCCGCGGGGTTGGCGATCCATGGCGGTAGCGGTCTTTCTTTCGGCCTGATGGACATTGCAGCGCGCATCGACGACAACTGGCGTCCGGTTCATCGTCTCGACCGACCGACCAGCGGACTGCTGATTCTGGCGCGGCATCATCAGGCCTTGGTCGGTTTGCAAAAGGCTTTTGCCCAACGTCGCGTTGAGAAACGATACCTTGCGCTGATGTGTGGACGACTGGCACAAGACCGAATCAGCGTTGACCGGCCGTTGAAAAAGGTTCGCGACGGTAGTGGGCAGCACCGGGTGATCGTGGCTGAGGATGGCCAGTCGGCGGTGACTCATTTCCGCGTGTTGGAACGCTTGCCGGCGTTTACTTATGTGGAAGTCGAGATTGAAACGGGTCGCACGCACCAGATTCGCGCCCACGCGGCGGAGCTGGGACACGCGCTGGCCGGTGACGATCGTTACGGCAGCCAGGCTGGGCCCGGCGGGCTGAAGCGCCTGTTTTTGCACGCGCATCTGCTGCGTCTGGATTGGCCTGACGAGCGGGTGTTCAACGCGCCGTTACCGACTGACCTGGCGGTCGTGCTGGACACTTTGCGGTCGCCCACTGACCCCCCACGCTAGAGGCTGATCCATGTATCAACCCATGCCCTTGTTCGTCGGCCTGCGCTATCTGCGTGCCAAGCGCCGCAACCACTTCATTTCCTTCATCTCGCTCATTTCCATGGCCGGCATTGCGCTGGGGGTGATGACCTTGATCACGGTCATCAGTGTCATGAACGGCTTCGAGCGCGAACTGCGCGAGCGAATTCTGGGCATGATTTCCCACGCTACGATTCAGGGGGTGGATGGCCGTTTCCCCGACTGGCGGCAAGTGGTGCTCGATGCTCGAGCTCATCCGCGCGTTCTCGGGGCGGCACCGTTCATTGAGCAGGAGACCATGCTGCGCGGACGACGCACCGGTGGCGCCATGATTCGCGGAATTGACCCGGCCAGCGAGCCGGAGGTGGCGAATATCCTGGAAATGATGCGCCATGGTCAGCTGGAGGATCTGGTTCCCGGGCAGTGGCAGGTCATTCTAGGGGTGGGGCTGGCCAACCGTCTTGCGGTCAGGCCCGGTGACTCGGTCACGATTTTTGCGCCTGAAATCCGCGCCACCCCGGCCGGTGTGGTTCCGCAAGTACGGCGTTTCGAAGTCAGCGGATTGTTCGAGGCGGGGGTGCACGAGTACGACTCGGCTTTGGCCTTGATTCATCTTGAAGATGCGCAGCGTTTGTTCCGCCTGGCAGACGATATCGGCGGCATTCGTCTGAAACTGGACGACATGATGCGAGCGCGCTGGATTGCGCGTGAACTGAGTGAGGAGTTGCCGGGCTTTTTTCAGGTGCGTGACTGGACACAACAGCACGCCAACTTTTTTCGCGCGGTTCAGACCGAAAAGACCGTGATGTTCATCATCTTGTCGCTGATTATTGCGGTGGCGGCGTTCAACATCATTTCGACCTTGGTGATGGTGGTGACCGATAAACAGGCCGACATCGCCATCCTCAAAACCATGGGATTGACGCCACGGCGAGTCATGGCCGTGTTCATGATCCAAGGCTCCCTGATTGGCGTGATCGGAACGGTGGTTGGCGTCATACTCGGCATCCTGTTGGCCTTGAACGTGGAGTCGGTCGTGGGTTCGGTGGAATATCTGCTCGATATCGAATTTTTATCGGCGGAGGTTTACTACATCAGCGATCTGCCGTCCGATCTTCGCGCGAGCGATGTGGTGCGGTTTGCGAGCCTGGCGCTGGTGCTTTCTCTGGTGTCGACCATTTATCCGGCCTGGCGTGCGGCCCGGACCGAACCCGTGGAGGCTCTCCGCTTTGAATAGTCACGACAATCAATCGGTCCTTGCCTGTCGGCGCCTGGT
>SLJA01000024.1 GCA_007135355.1 Wenzhouxiangella sp. | reverse complement strand
GCAGCGCCAGGATCAAGCCGGTGAGAGCCAGGACTGCACAAACAGTGATGATCAGTGCACGCATGGTTTCAGACTCCCTTGAATCGCCGCCAGGCCACAGCGGCCAGGACAGCGCTGAACATGGTAAAGACGAGCAGCGCTGAAAGATGCTGGACCCACGGCCCGGCCTGCGTGCCGGTGACATGCAGGGCCAGGCCTGCCACATGATAAGGCGGCAGCCAGACCGCCAGACTTTGCATGATGCCGGGTAACTGGCTGACCGGAATCCACAGACCTGACAGGATGGCCAGCGGCAGGTAGATCAAGTTGATGACCGCGGGTGCGGCATTCGGTGACAGCCACATCCCCAGGGCCAGACCGACCAGGCTGAACGGCACCGCACCCATGATCAGCACGGCGAACAGCGCCAGCCACTGCCCGGTTTCCAGCCTGACCCCAGCGAACAGCGCGGCGATCCAGGCCATGCTCAGCACGATCATCAGCGAAAACGCAATGACGGTAGCCAGCTTGCCGGCCAGCACGGCGGCAAAGGGCGTGGGCGCTGCCCGCAGCAGTAGCCACCAGCCCTGGCTGCGCTCTGTCGACACGCTGACGCCAAAGGCGAACAGGGCCGTGCCCATCACGCCGAAAGTCCCAAAAGTCGCCAGCATCCACTGAGCGAGGCCTGGGTTCAGGATGACGCCAAAAAATACGTAGAAGCCCACCGGGAACAGGATAGTTGGCAGGGCGTAGGCGGGCATGCGCCACAGGGTCAGGAAACTTGAACGGATGAGCTGCCAGCTGGGCGTCTGGTCGAAACGGACGATGGTGTTCATGCGGGCTCCTTGTTGACGGTGCCGGTCAGGGTCAAAAAAGCGTCTTCCAGGCTGGCGCCGGCCACGCTTAAGTCCTCCAGCGCGGGATCGGCCGTCAGCAGTGCCTGGATGAAGGCATTGGTGTCGCGCACCAGAATCTCGGCCGAGCCATCGGTGAAGCTCACCCGGCAGAATCCCGGCAGGCGTTCGAGATCCGCGTTGCTCAAGCCGGTACGACAATAAACACGCCGTTCGGGCAGGCTGCGGGTCAACTCGCGTGGAGTGCCCTGGGCGATGATGTGTCCTCGATCGACAATGACCACCTCGTCGGCCAGGCGCGCGGCTTCTTCCAGATCGTGGGTGCACAGCAAGACTGTGGTCCCGCGCTCGCGCTGGGCACGGATCAACTCACCCAGGGCGCGTCGACTGGCGGGGTCCAGACCACTGCCGGGTTCATCCAGGATCAGCAGTTTCGGCTGTCCGATCAGCGCCAGGGCCAGCAGCACGCGCTGACGCTGTCCGCCCGACAGCTGGCCGAAGCGGCGCCGGGCGAGGTCGTCGACCTGGGCCAGGCCCAGCGTGCTCATTCGCGATAGCGGCTCTGGATACAAGCTGGCAAAAAGATCAGCCAGCTCGGTCACGGTCAGATTTTCCGGCACGCCGCTGATCTGCAGCATGGTGCCGATGGCTTGACGCGTGGCGCGCTGGCGCGGATCACCACCGGCCACTTGTACCGATCCCTGCTGCGGCGCAAACACCCCCAGCAGCAGCTTGACCAGGGTGGTCTTGCCGGCCCCGTTCGGCCCGAGCAGGGCGACCAGCTTGCCGGGCGCGCAAGCCAGATCCACGCCATGCAGCGCGACCTGCTTGCCGTAGCGATGGACCAGGCCCGTTGCTCGGATGGCGTATTCCATGGAAAACCCTCATGCCTTGAATGGGTGATCAGTATTCCGCCTGCAGGGTTTGCCGCCCAGTGCGGTTCGCCATCCATGCGCCATGACACTTGTCATGGATACGCAAAGTGGCCGGTTTCGCTTCAGGAATCCGCAATAAGGGCAGCACACAACAAAAGACTGCAGCGCCCGGCCCGGGCGGACTGCAATGGAGGAGCTTCATGACAATCCGTATCAAGATTCTGGCCGCGAGCCTGTTTGCCCTCACCTTTGCCGCGCCGATCAGCGCCGCTGAAGATGGAGAGCGACTGGTGATTGCCGAGCGCAACATCGACCAAGTGGCTTACTTCAACCGCCTGGAGTTTCTGATTCAAGAAATGCGCGTCAATGACCTCGATGCCGATCTGGAGCCTGAGCAGCGGCCCCGCGGTGTGGAGCTGATCTTTCCTGCACGAGTCTTCAACACTACCCGGGCCACCGCTCAGCCCGGCAACGTGCGCCCGACCCTGCAGTGGACCGACCCGGCAACCGGCGACAGCTTCGCGGTGAACGGTCAGGCGGATTTCTCGGCGGTACCCGGTGAAGCCAGAACCAGCGGCGAATTTCGTTTTCACGTGTCTCCTCGAGACCGTGAGCGCTTCGATGAGCACTCAGCGCATCTGGTTTTCGGGCAGCTGAGACGGACGCCGGCGGTCGTTGCCATCGGCGCGGACGTCCAAGGACACAGCCGGCTGCCGATCCCGCAGGACACCGAGGGCTGGACCTTTGTCGTCGAAGGTGACATGCCGCGGCTGCGCCGATCTTTTGAGGACACGGTGACCATCACCCGGGCCGAAGTGATGTGGATGCATGGCAACGTCGCACTGGAGGATGGTACGTCGCTGCTGGAAATCACCTACACGGTCGAAAACAACAGCACGGCTCAGTCTTGCTCGCAGCGCGGGGAAGGGGGTTGGCGCCTGACTTTGCCCAATGGTGATGCCGTCACCGACCTGCGTGTTTCGGAACGCTGCGTGGCGCAGGGTGATCGGGTCGAAGGGATCATGACCGGTTTTCTGATTCCGACAGAGGATTTCGCCGGTGACTATGTGCTGGCGCACCAGCGCGGATCAGGCTCAGATGCTGACCCCTGGGGCGAGGTGGAGATTACTCTGACGGCCGGGGAAGGGGTGGTCTTTCTCGACCGGCGCTAGCTTCCAAGGCCCGGCCGGGGTCGGGAGGGGCCGGGCTGATTTCGGATGATTGTTCGAAAGCCCGCGTGTCTCGGGTGCGGCCGTTCTGTCGCCAAAGTGTCATTTGATGTTCAGGCTGTTCTTGGCTAGGCTTGGGCTGGGGTTGCATGACGGGCGTTCACCGAATGAATTTCTTGGCCAGGGTTTTTGCTGCGGGCTCATGCCTGCTTGTGTTGGGCGGCTGCGCAACGCAGGACGGCGCGGCTCCGCCAAGTTCAGAGATCATCGAAGTGATTCTGCAGGCGGCCGAAAACCCGCGCGGCGCGCCAGCCGATGTGGAATTCGTGATTGCCGGTGTCGACAGATCAGCCAGATCGAACTGCGGTAAGTCGTCTGAATTGGCTGCGCATAGCGCGATGTTCAGATCGAACGGACATGTCAACTGACGGATTGCCCAGACCATGAGCCGGATCCCTCTGCCTCTCAAGCTATGCCTGGTCAGCTTTGCCGTTGCCGGTGTGGTTGCGCTGCTGTCCTTGATCGACGGCCTGCGCGAATGGATTGCATTGCGCCCGGCGAATGCCAATTCCTTCGAGCCCTATGCCTTGTTCGGTCTGGGCCGGCACGGGCTGATGCTGCTGAGCAGTCTTTTGTTTTCGTGGCTGATCCTCACCAGGCCGGAAAGGCCGGCCCTGTGGGCGGGGCGATTAGGTCTCCTTTTTCTGCTGCTGCTTACGTTGGCCGGCCTGCCGCAGCTTTTCCATGAGATCAATGTCGGGATGCGACCAATGACCGGCGGGTTACCCGTGCTGCTGGCAGTGTGTTGGCTCTGTGCGCTGTTGCTGACTGTATTTGTGGTGCGAGCCAAGTCGGCGGCCG
>SLJA01000210.1 GCA_007135355.1 Wenzhouxiangella sp. | reverse complement strand
CTAGACAGTCACCGCATTGCCACGGAAAATCCGGGCCAGGTAGCGGCTCTGGCTGGGGCTGACTGCCGGCACGCAGCACAGCAGTACGGCCTGGACCATGCGCTCCATTTCCTCGACCATTTCCTGATCGTTGCTGGGTTCCTCGGCACGCGCACGGCGAGTCAGCTGAACCTGGTTGACGGCCGGCTCGGTCGGCAGGCGCTCGCCTTCCACGCCCAGCGTCACGGTAAACGCATGCAGCGAATTCTTGATGAACAGGGCCAGGGCGAACTCCTCGCGTGTGGACGCACGCGAGGTTTCCGGTGTCACCAGCACGATCTGGCAGCGCGGCATCAGCGCGCACTTGCGCGCAATGCGGAAGTGATGGGTCAGCTGCTCATCGAGCAAACGAGCGAAGGCGTCTCTGGACAGTACGCGGTCCCAGTTGCCGCCCGCTTCGGCCGCCAGTGGATTCATCGGCAGGCGGGCAAACGGTGTGCTGACCACGGCATCGATGCGCCCGGTGCGCCGGCGTACCGCATCCAGTCCGCCTTCCAGGTCGGTGCCGACCGCCTCGACCGTGACACTGGCACCCCCGGCTGGCGCCTCGATTGCTGCCTGTAACGCCTGGGCGGTCTCTGTGGATTGGGTCAGCACGCTCAGGCTGGCCACCGACTGGGCCAGCACGCCGTGAGCAATCTGGACCAACTCGTCGCGCAGCGCCTCGCCGATCAGGGTCACATGTTTTCCAGCCAGCTGGCGCAGATCTTCCGCGCCCGGGCGCAGCATCATTTCACCCTCGGTTACCGAACGGTCGAACTTGAGCCCGCCGGAGGGGTGGAAGGTCTCGCCGCTGACGATTTCGTCGGCCAGGCTGAACACCGTCGACAGGGCCACCTGTTCGTCGGTCGGCATCTTGTGCAGGTGCAGGCGGTTGAGTATTCCGGCCTCGACCTGGTGCGCGGTGCGATCGATATCACGCGGATCGAAAAAATCACCCTCCGGCGGTGGCGCGAAGGACTGCAGGAAGCGCTCGGACTGCTCGCTGTCAATGACGCCGCCGAGCACCAATCGGTTCATCAATTTTTCCGCCAACGGCTGCGACATCAGGTAGCGGGTCGCGGCGGCCTCTGCCCGGCCTTCTCCAACCTGGGCGGCCAGGCGGCGCAGCGCTGCCGGCGCGCTGTCCCAGCCAGACAGACCGGAGGAGGTGTTATCGGCCAGCCGCTCGAGGATGGCATCGATATCGGCCTGCTCCAGGCTGGCCAGAACGGCGTGGTGAATGCGGTTCAGGCGTTTGTTTTCCAGGATCAGCCGGCCGCGCCGGGCAAACAGTCCCGGTGCCCCGCCCAGGCCGCGCAGGCGCGCACCGTCCACCGGCCCGGGCGCCATGGCGTTGATCTGAATCTCCGGGCCCATGTGGCGCGACAGAATCTCGGCCATGGCGCGCTGGCCGGCCTTGGAGACGGCGTAGTCGGCGCGGTTGGGATAGGCCACGGCCAGGTACTTCTCGCCGCCGAAATAGCTGGAGACATTGAGAATGCGGCCCGAGCCCTGCTGCTTCATCAACGGCGCGTACTTGCGGATCAGCGACCAGTTGGAGGTCAGGTTGGCCTCCAGCGTGCGATTCCAGGCCGCCAGGGTCATGTCGACCACCATTTCTTCAGCCCCCGAGATACCGGCGTTGTTGATCAGGTAGTCGACCTGGCCGAAGATTTCAATCGAATGCTCGAACAGCTGCTGCAGTTGGTCCTCGCTGCCGACATCGATGCCTGGCAGGATGCGCACGCGACCTTCGCAGTCGGGGTAGCCGATGGCCTCCAGCTCGCCGATGATGGACGCGCGCGCCTCGGCCAGCTTGGCCTCGCTGCGCGCGCTCAACAACACATGGGCGCCGGCCATGGCCAGGTAGCGACCCAGTTGCAGGCCGATGCCTAAGCTGCCGCCGGTGATGACGGCGACTTTGCCCTGATGCAGGCCCGGCAGCACGCGCTGGATGGAGTGCGGCATGGCCGACTTGCCGGTGGCGCGGCGGATGTTCTTCGGCACCCACAGATTGATCGGATCCATGATCCGAACGCGGTTGTTCAGGGTGGCGGTCCAGTCGGCGGCAAAGGCCAGGTTATCGCTGTCGCTGTTGTCGAAGCGCACGATCTGGTTGGGTCGTGAACACCAGTCTCTCTCACCCTGGTCCAGCGCATGTTGCTCCTCGTAACGCCAGACGCGGATCAGTTCCTCGACCGCGGCGCGCTTGATGTCGTTCAGGCGGTTACCATGGCCGTCGTCGGGGTTGGTCAGGTAGGTGATCGCCGGAGCCCGGTCCAGCCGCATGCGCTTGGACAGGCTACGTGAAAGCGCCGCGGCGAAGGCCACGGGAGCGACGATTTCATGGTCGACAAAGGTTTCCACATCTTCGTCGGTGGCCGTGCTCAGCGAGTAGCCGTGCTCACCGTTGGGAGTGCGCGGCAGCACGATCACACCGTCCAGGCGGCCGAACTGGTCTACGATCAGCTGGAAGGCGCGATCGACGGATTCTTCCCTGAGCGGATCCATGTGGGTCAGCTGGACCTTGCGTTCAGCCTCGGCGCCCAGACGCGCGCGGGCCACCCCCAGCGCCGGCAGTGAGCGGAAGCCCAGCACGACTTGGGCACCGCGCTCGCGGTTGCGGTCGGCAAAGGCCAGCGCTTCGTCGACATCGGAGCCGCCGAGGATCAGCACCACCCGCCGGCGCAGGTCGACCAGGCGGTTGTCCGGCCACGATACCAGCTTGGAACGGCTCTGGGCCGGCACCTGCATGCCGTTGGTCACCTCGAAGGCATGCCCCGAAAAGGCTTCCGACTCGGCGCTGGACAGCCACACTAGGGTGTTGGCCACATCCACCGGGCGCGGATAGATGAAGTTCATGTTGCCGTCGGCGTCGGCGCGGCGATTCAGCATCAGGCCCTTGAAGCCGGCCGCGGTGCTGCCCGGCTCGAGCTTCTGCAAGGAGTCCATGGCGGCGAATACGGTATCGATGCGCTCGGACTCGATCGGTCCGGGAAAGACCGTGTTGACGCGAATGCCGCGCTCGTTGCCGCCCAGTTCCCTGGCCAGGGCCTTGGAAAAGGCGTTCAGGCCGGACTTGGGCACGGCATAGGGAATGCGGCCGAAGTAGGGCGTGCGCGAGAAGATGGTCGAGACATTGATGATCGCTCCGCCGGGGGCCATCTCCGGGATCGCGGCGCGCGACATGTTCCAGGGTCCGCCGAGCAGGTTCATTGCCGCCTGGAACATGGTCTCGTTGTCGCCCGTTGCCCTGGCCTGGGCGGCGGTGAAGGGGATTTTCTCCAGCGTCTGCTTCGGCCCCGCGCCGCCGGCGTTGTTGATCAGCACATCCAGGCGACCGTAACGCTGGAGGGTTGCCGCAACGATAGCGCGGGCTGCTTCCGGGTCGGCGGAATCGCCGGTGACCGCGTGCATGGCCTCAACGTCATAACCTTCGCCGGCGAGCGTCTGGATAAAGGCATCGAGCTTGTCGCGATTGCGTCCGGTCATGACCACATTGGCGCCCTCGCGCAGCAGCGCCCGGCTGATCCAGCTGCCGATGTTGCCGGCAGCGCCGGTCAGAATGACGGTACGGCCGCTCAGGCGAGCGCCGGCTTGCGATTGAGTCTGTGCGTTCATCTCAGGGTTCCTGCTGAGCCGGTGTCGATCCGGCGGAGTTCGATGCCCTGGGTTTCTGCTTCACGCAGCGCCCAGGCGCGATAAAGTTCGTCGCGGGTTTT
>SLJA01000316.1 GCA_007135355.1 Wenzhouxiangella sp. | reverse complement strand
CCGGCTTTCTCTACCGCAAACGCATCGGCTGGCTGATGATCCTGGTGCTGGTCAACCTGGTCTCCGGGCTGGCCATTGCCATGTTCGAGGATGCCATCGAGGCGGTCATTGCCCTGGTGTTCTTCCTGCCGCTGATCATTGCCAGCAGTGGTAACGCCGGCTCACAATCGGCCACGCTGATGGTGCGAGCGCTAGCGATCGGCGATGTTGATCTCAGCGACTGGTTGAGGCTGTGGATCAAGGAGTTTTCCGTTGCGCTTGCCCTGGGAGTCACCATGGGCCTGGCCGTGTCCGTGGTCGGCATATGGCGCGGCGGGCCCGAGCTGGGCATGCAGTTGGCCATGGTGGTGGGCTTCGCGATGCTGGCCGTGGTCATCATGGGCGCCATGATCGGCATGCTGCTGCCGTTCATCCTGCAGCGACTGAACATGGACCCGGCCACCGCCAGCACGCCGCTGATCACCTCGGTGGCAGACGTGCTCGGAATCCTGATCTACTTCTCGATCGCCAGCGCCATCCTGACCCTGCCCAGCCCGATCAGTTGATTTGCGCTATCAGCTCAAGGATCGCGTCCAGCGATAAAAGCGCATCGGAGGCACGTTGAGCCACTCCAGTTCGACCTCGGGCTGGCCCAGAATGGGCCGGCCCAGGCGGCCCACATGGCCGCGGAATTGGTAAGCGACAAAGCAGCCGCCCGGCGCCAGGTGATCACGGATGGCCTCGATCACCGCCGTGCCGATTGCACGTGGCATGGTGGAAAAGGGGATGCCCGAGACGACTGCATCGGGCTGCGGCAAGCCATGCCCGGCCAGGATGCTGCCGAGATCGGCGGCGCTGCCGTGGTGAGAAAACAGGCGCGGATCGCCGATCTCGTTGAGCATCTCAGCAAACTGGGCATCCAGCTCGATGGTCAACAAACTGGCGTCAGGCCGCATGGCTTCGAGCAAGGCCCGTGTCGTTCCGCCGGTGCCGGGGCCCAACTCCACAACACAGGTCGCGTCGGTAATCCCGGCCGACTGCACCAGGCGTCGCTCTAGAAAGCGCGAACTGGGGATGACCGAGCCCACCTGATCCGGACTGCGCAGGAATCCACGGAAAAACTCCAGCCCGCGCCCACCGCGCTTTCGCGTTTCGCTCTCGGATTGCTCCAACATGACTCTTGACGTCCCGCTGTGGAAGGATGACACACGCCTGTGCGCGCCTACAGCGCGACATGGTAACAGCGTCGGGCCTTTACCTGAAGCACGGAAGACGCTATCCTTGCCGCCCATTATGACCTCAGTCTTCCCCAAAGCCTGAGGATCAAGTTACAATTACAGGTTCGTACGGAGAGGTGGCCGAGTGGCTGAAGGCGCTCCCCTGCTAAGGGAGTATGGGGTTTGTAGCCTCATCGAGGGTTCGAATCCCTCCCTCTCCGCCATCCCCCTCAAGCGGCACCGATCGATGCTGGAATCTCGTGGTATTTAGATGTAGAGTATTAGCAGGTACGCATCATAGGTTGCGGTCTCATGCCGAGCAGAGTCCCCGCTACGCTCTTGTTTTTCCTGGCCTCGATTTTGGCGATGGTGGCTGCAGAAACCATCCCCGACCCTATTTTTTCCGATCGCTTCGAGTTTCAGCCGCTTTTTGAGGACTGCCCTGACTGCCCTACCATGGTGCTGATTCCGGCGGGAACCTTCACCCAGGGCAGCCCGGCAAGCGAGCCGCAAAGCTCTTCTTCTGAACGTCCGCAGCGCACAGTCAGCGTTCCGGCTTTCGCGATGGGTCAGACCCCCGTCACCTTCGCCCAGTGGGACCAATGCGTGGCCGACAATGGCTGTACGCGCAATCCCAGCGACAATGGCTGGGGTCGCGGCGATCGGCCGGTGATCGCCATAAATTGGAACGATGCTCAGGAATACGTCACCTGGCTGAGCGTCAAGACCGGCCAGAACTACCGGCTTCCGAGCGAGTCCGAGTGGGAATATGCCACCCGAGCCGGCACCACCGGGCGCTTCAACACGGGCGACTGCATCACCGCCGATCAGGCCAACTTTCAGGCCACGTTTCCGCCCCAGGGGTGTCCAGCAGGCGTTTTCCCCGGACAAACCCTGCCGGTGGGGAGCTTCGAACCCAACGCATTCGGCCTGTACGATACCCACGGCAATGTCTTCGAATGGGTACAGGATTGTTGGAACGCCGACTATGATGGCGCACCCACCGACGGGACAGCCTGGATGACCGGTGATGATTGCAGTAGCGCGGTCGGTCGCGGCGGTGCCTGGGGCAGCTTTGGTTTCAGGCTGCGCTCCGCCTACCGAACTCCTGGCAGCCGTACCCTTAACAGCACCAGTTTCGGCTTCCGTGTGGCCAGGTCCGTCGATCTTTGAGTTGTCTTGGGGTGCGAGTGTCTGATGAGCGTGATTGACAGTCAGCCGCTCGGCCGTCCTACTCCGCGAGCACCCGATTCACCAGCATCTCCGCCAACTCCTCCGCACTCGCCTCGGTCGTGCTCAATACCACCTCCGCCTGCTCCGGCACCTCATACGGCGCGCTGATTCCGGTGAAGTTCGGAATCAGGCCGGCACGCGCCTTGGCATAAAGCCCCTTGACGTCGCGCTGCTCGCAGACTTCCAGCGGCGTGTCGACAAACACCTCAACGAACTCAGTCTCCGCAAACAGCTCGCGCACCATCCGACGCTCGGAGCGGTACGGCGCGATAAAGCTGACCAGGACGATCAGCCCAGCATCGGTCATCAGGCGCGCCACCTCGCCGACCCGGCGGATGTTTTCGATGCGGTCGGTTTCGGTAAAACCCAAATCCCGGTTGAGACCATGGCGTACGTTGTCGCCATCCAGCAAGTAGGTGTGGTGCCCCATGGCCACCAGCTTCTTCTCGGCCAGGTTGGCAATGGTCGACTTGCCCGAACCGGACAACCCGGTCAGCCACACGCACTTCGGTGCCTGGCTCTTCTGGCGCGCGCGGACATTCTGGTCCACATCGACCGCCTGCCAGTGCACGTTCTGGGCGCGGCGCAGGGCGTAGTCGATCACCCCGGCGCCCACGGTCCCGTTGGTCTCGCGGTCGATGATGACGAAACTGCCCAGTTCCCGGCTGGTCGAGTAAGGCTCAAACGGGATGGCCTTGTCCAGATCGAGGTCGACGCGGGCAACGGCGTTCAGACCCAGCTCGCGCGCGGCGATATGTTCCTGTGTGTTGACGTCGATCTGGTGCTTGATTTCGCTGACTCTTGCACCAACCAGGCTGGTGCCGGTCTGCAGCCAGTAGTTGCGGCCAACTTTCAGCGGTTCGGTGTCCATCCACAACAAATGGGCACCGAACTGATCAGCCGACTCCAGCGGCGACAAAGCCGCGGCCAGTACGTCGCCACGGCTGACGTCGATCTCGTCTTCCAGGCTCAAGACCACCGGCTGACCGGCATGCGCTTGCTGGACGCTCTCGAAGCCGACATGGATGCCGGCAACCCGCGAGCGGCGACCCGATGGCAGGGCGACAATTTCATCGCCCACCGCCACGGGACCGGCCAGCAGTGGGCCGGCGAAGCCGCGGAAGTTCTGATTCGGCCGGCAGACCCACTGCACCGGCAGACGAAAGGCGCCTTCCGGCACCGCGCGAGCCTCCAGTGCAGAGCTCTCCAGCGCTTCCAACAGGGTCGGACCCTTGTACCAGTGGGTGTTATGCGAGCGCTGGGTGACGTTGTCGCCGTCCAGACCCGACATCGGAATCTCGGTAATGCGCGGGAT
>SLJA01000182.1 GCA_007135355.1 Wenzhouxiangella sp. | reverse complement strand
CTCAGCAACTGGGCGTTCTGCCACAGCCAGGCCAGGCCCAGCAGCGGCAGCAGGGCCAGCGGGATCAGGCTCAAGGCCAGTGCCGCCGTGCGCAGCCGGCCGAAGCGCGTGATCCAGTCGCGCATGATTACGCTCTTTCCCGTCGATCGAGCAGGCCTCGAGCCTGGCCCAGCGCCTCGCGGAAGGTTCGGCGCAGGGCTTCGGCATCGACGTCTTGTCCTTCGCGTCGACGGTGCAAATACAGGCAGGCGGCCTTGCCCAGGGCATAGGTCGTGGCGCCGTTTGCCCCGGCCGCCCACACGGCGCCGGCGGTCTGGCCCCAGCCGGGAATCAGCTTGGCCAGGCTGCGACCGGCCATGCGCACACCCAGACCGACGGCAATGCCGGCGCCAAGCAGGCTGGAAAACTCGGCAATGCTGCGCCGGGTCCAGTGCAGTCCGTAAATGCCGGCCAGCACCTGGAGCAGGCGGGCCTGTAGCGCGGGCAGGGCGGCCAGGTCGACCAGCGGTACCGTGCCCAGGGCCGCGGCGGCCAGGCTGTAGCCGACAATTTGCGGATGAGCAGCCCGGTCATAGGCGCTGCGCACGGCTGGATCTGCCGAGAGTCGAGCGCGTAACCCGGCCACCGCGGAGTCTTCCAGCGCTCGCCACAAGGCCTCGAGACCGTACTCGACGGGCTCGAAGCCATCCTCCGGCAGGGTAAAGTCAATCGCCACCCATCGTATCGGACCCGGGCCCGGCAGATCGGTGAATGCCGAGCGCTGGGCGTCGATCAGACGCGCCAGCTCGGTCGGGACCTGATCGCGCCAGCCGGAATGTTCGAACGGGTAGGGCAGCACATGACCTTCCCGCGAGGCCGGATAGGCATCATGCAGGCAGGTTTGCGCGATGAGCAGCGGCCAGTCGGGATGGCGCCGCCGGATCTCGCGCACGACTTCGAGCACATCCGTGGAGCGGGTTTCAGTGACCCTGAGCACGACCAGCAACTGATGGGCACGGTCTTCGCAAACGGCGAGGTCTTCGTCGGGCTGGTATCCGACTTCACCCAGACCGCGGGTGTCGAGGAAGCGGATGACGGGCGCCTCGGGCGGAAAGTCGTACAGGGAAGCGCTTCGCGTGCAGGGCTGAAAACCATTGCCGATCTCGGCTCGGCTGCTGCCGGTCAGGGCACGCACGATGGAAGTCTTGCCGGACTGTGCCGTGCCCAACAGCCACAGGACCGGAATATCGGTGCGACCGGCCGCGGTGGCCAGCGCGCGCTGAACATCGGCGGGGTCGGCTTCCGGCCTGAGCACCTGCCGGCGCAGGCGCTTCCAGTCGGCGAGACCGGCGATTGAAAGCCTTGAATGTTCGGGGCCAGCATCCATGCCTTGATCATAGCGAATGTGCTCGGCAAAGCACACATGCGCCTCTGATCGAGTCGTCACCAGCGCTTGATTAGACTGCGCGCATGGCGAATCGTCCTCTGATCCGGGTTCCGCAGATGCGCGCTGCGCTCGCACAGCCGGCCCCGGTCGGGGATTTCGACCGATTGGCCGAGTTTGTCAAGGCACATCCGCGTCTGCTGGTTCTGACCGGGGCGGGCTTGAGTACCCGCTCGGGTATCCCCGCTTATCGCGATGGGGACGGTCGCTGGCTGCGTCGGGACCCGATCTTGTATCACGAGTTCATGGCCTCGGCGTTGACTCGGCGGCGCTACTGGGCGCGCAGCTTTTTCGGCTGGGAACTGATGCGGCAGGCGCAAGTCAATGCGGCCCACGTGGCCCTGGCGCGGCTGGAGGCGCTGGAGCGTTTGTCGCTGCTGGTGACGCAGAATGTTGACGGCCTGCACCAGCGCGCTGGTTCGGCGAAGTTGGTGGAACTGCATGGCCGTTTGAGTCGGGTCACCTGCCAGTCTTGCGGTTATCGCGTCGAGCGCAATCAGCTGCAACAACGCCTGATACAGCTCAATCCGGATTGGAAACCGGATGTGCTGGGCTATAACCCCGATGGCGACGCCGAGCTGGACGCCAGTGCCTACCCCGGTTTCCGCGTGGCCGATTGCGAGCGTTGCGGCGGCCCCCTGAAGCCGGATGTGGTCTTTTTCGGCGAGTCGGTGCCGGCCGAACGCATTGCCGCGGTCCGTACGGCGCTGGCGCAAAGTGATGCCGTGCTGGTGCTGGGGTCTTCGTTGGTTGTGATGTCCGGCTTTCGCATCGTGCGCGACGCCGTGTCCGCCGGCTTGCCGGTGGCCGCGGTCAACCACGGCCGGACGCGCGCCGATGAGCTGCTGCGTTTCAAGGTCGATGCGGACTGCTCTAGCGTTCTGCCGCGACTGGTCGATGGCCTGAGCCCGACTGCTACGACTTGATGAGTCGGGAGCGAAAGCTGCCTCGGATGGCGCGTCTATAGCAGATGCCGCCGCCTGGACGGCCGTCTCGGGCGTCAGAAAATGCCGGCTTCCAGCCCGGCGGCCATGGTTTCCCCGAGTTCACGACACTGGGCGACGAAATTTTCGCCCCATTCACCGCGGCAGGTCAGCGGAGCCTGCACCGGTTTCCATTTCAAGCCTGAGCAGATGGACTCGACGGCGCGGCGTGTGCCGGTGCCGTCGGAGCCGGCCCGGATCACCAGCGCATAGGGCATGCCCTGGGTGCGCTCAAGCAAGGGGTAGTAGCAGCGGTCGAAGAAGTCTTTCATGCCGCCGCTCATGTAGCCCAGGTTTTCCGGGGTCAGCAGGATCAGCCCGTGGGCCTCGAGCACGGCTTCCGGCTCGGCCTGCAGTGCCGGGGTGAAGCGCGTCTGGACTGCGGGTATTTGCGCACTGGCCCCGGCCATGAGCGCCTGGCGCAGGCGCTGCAGGTTGGTTGATGGATCATGCGCAATCAGCAGCAGACGTCGCGACATCGTAGCAAGACTTTCAATCTGGATGAGTTCATGATGGTAGCGCTTCGGCGGCCGAAGCTGCGGGCGGCCCATCGCTGAAGTTTGCCCCACAGTCCATGTCGATCCACTAAGCTTGTCATCTGATTTCGGTAGGAAACCCAAACCATGTGTAAGGCTCATATCGCACTGGCGCTGTTGTCGCTGGCGCTGGCTCTTCAGCTGCACGCGGCGACAGATGCTTCGCCCGCTGATCTGGTTCTTCATAACGGTCGTGTGATGACTCTGGATGACGACCAGCCCGAGGCAAGTGCCGTGGCCGTGCGCGCGGGTGTCATCGTTGCCGTGGGCGAGCAATCCGAAGTCGAAAGCTTAATCGGCGACCAGACCCGCGTGATCGATCTGGCCGGGCGCAGCCTGATTCCGGGCTTGATCGAGGGCCACGGCCATTTTCTCGGCCTTGGCGAGTCGCTCATGACTCTGGATTTGCGCGATACGCGATCGTTTGCCGAGTTGGTCGAGCAGGTGCGTGAGGCGGTCGAGAGCGCCGCCCCGGGTGAGTGGATCACGGGTCGCGGCTGGCACCAGGAAAACTGGACCGAAGAAGGGGGTGCTGTGTTCGATGGGGTGCCGGCACACGCACCCTTGAGCGCGGTTAGTCCCGACAACCCGGTGTTTCTGATTCACGCCAGCGGGCATGCCGCCTACGCCAACGCCGTGGCCATGCAGATGGCGGGGATCGCCGCCGGTACACCCGATCCCGAAGGCGGAGAAATTGTCCGCGATGATCAAGGCGAGCCGACCGGTTTTCTGCGCCAGGCCGCGCAGCGACCGGTACGCGATCTGCACGCGACCTGGCTGCAGGGTTTGGGCGAGGACCAGCGTCAAGCACGTTTTCAACGCCAGGTTGAACTGGCGGCGGAAACCGCCCTGGCGCATGGCATTACCTCTTTCCATGACCAGGGTCAGCGCTTTGAAGAGATTGATCGGCTGGTCGCGCTGGATCGCGCCGGCGGCCTGCCGCTACGTCTGTATGTGGCCGTGATTGGCGAGACCAATGCCGACCTGGATCGTCGCCTGCCGGATTACTGGCAGCTGGCTGAAGGTGACAGCATGCTGACGGTCCGCTCGGTCAAGCGTCATCTGGATGGCGCACTGGGCACGCACGGTGCCTGGCTGCTGCGGCCCTATGCCGATCGGCCGGAGGCCAGCGGTTTGCCGCAGATGTCGCTGGCTGACCTGCGTGAAACCGCGGCCATCGCCTTTCGTCACGGTTTTCAGCTCAATACGCACGCCATCGGTGACCGAGCCAATCGCGAAGCGCTGGATGTGTATGCCTCGATTCAGCGTCTGGCCGGGGACAACGAGCTGCGCTGGCGGATCGAACATGCGCAGAACCTGCACCCGGACGATGTGCCGCGATTCGCCGAACTGGGTGTGATTGCCTCCATGCAAGGCATTCATGCGACCTCGGACGGCCCCTGGGTGCCGATTCGGCTGGGCGAAGAAAGGGCTCGGCGCAAGGCTTATGTCTGGCGCTCGTTGCTGGATGCCGACGCGGTGATCTGTAACGGGACGGATGTGCCGGTGGAACCGATCTCACCGATGGCTTCGTTGCATGCTTCGGTCACCCGCGAAATGGCCAATGGTGAGCGTTTCTTTCCCGAACAGCGCATGAACCGGATGGAGGCGCTGAAGTCTTACACTATCCATTGTGCCTACGCGGTTTTTGAGGAAGATCGACTGGGTTCCATTGCGGTGGGTAAACAGGCTGATCTGGTGGTGCTCAACGGCGATTTGATGGCGGTGAGCGATGACGAGCTCGCCGAGCTGGAAGTGGACCTGACCCTGGTCGCCGGCCGAGTGCGCTTTGAGCGTGCGGATTAGGCGTCCAATTGGCCGGGCGCTTACATGTCGCTGCCGGCCTTTTTGAGCAGCCAGTAAGTCCCGCCGAGGGCCAGGATGGCGCCGCCCAGGCCCAGCAGATACAACGGGTCCACGCCTTCGACATCCATGACCATGAACTTGCGCACCACCGCCATGATGGCGATCAATACCACCACCTCGACATGGACGAAGCCGCCCAGTCGACCTTCCTCTTCCATGGTGCGCACAATGGAGTTATTGAATTCCATGGCAATGAGGATGGTCAGCACCATGTCGAAGACGGCCTGAAACAGCCGGAAGTTGAACGGATCCTGGGTTTGTACAAACAGCAGGGTGAAGACGTTGCTGATCAGAAAGAAGATCGCCACCAGCACCAGCAGGCCGATGGACAGGCTCAGGATCAGCGAGATGACCCGTTCGAAGCGGCGGTATTGCGACAGTTTGGACCAGCCATTGCTGATCTCCGGGAAGTGGCGCTGCAGCTGGCTTTTCGGTTCACTCATGTCGACGATCGTCCTCCCGGAAGCTTGGCTCGAGTGTAACCCGCCGCCTGCGCCTCTGCTGGGCGCGCACTCAGAAAAAACGCGCCCAGCGAAAGATAACTTGATGCCGGTCCGGCCGATTGCGCACCGCGCTTTCCCGATACACGTGCAGGAACCAGACTTGCGGACCGTTCTGTCTGCGCACGCCCGGCCCGTAGCCGATGACCTGCTCGCGCGATCCGGGAATGCGCATGCCGTCGATGCGATCATCCGTGATCTGACGCAGATGGTAGCCGGCCAGGCCCACGCGCAAGCCGGGCGAGATTTCGCGTGAGAAGGCCAGGTTGGTGTGGATGGCGTTGCCGGCCTGGATCGAACCTGCTCCCAGTCGGGTTGGCGGATCGCTGTTCTTGCCGTTCCACAGGTAGTGCACGCGTCCGCTGACTTCCCAAACGTCCGAGGCGATCCAGGTAAAGGCATAGTGCGGGTTGAAACGATAGGCATTGTTGCCGATGTTGACCAGGCGGTCGCGGTCGTAATGCCCGATCGGCACGGTGACATTCAGGTTCAGGCGCTGCCAGTAGGGTCGACCGAACAGCTCGCGGGCCGGCCACTGCAGTACCAATGGGCTCAGGAACAGATCGCCGAAGCCGGTGCGGGCTTCACCCATGACCGGGTTGATATCCAGATCCACGCGCGCCAGCGGCGCAATGAACTCCGCGCCCCAGTTGGCGCCGAAGATTTGGTGTTGCGACAGCCAGGCAAGCTGGGTGGCGACGGAAAATGCCGTCAGCTGATCGGGTGCCATGGCGGTGCTGCCATCATTGTCGCGAAAGCGGTCGGCCTCGGCGGCGATGATCGTTTGCTGGAACATGATGCCCGGCAGCGCGCGACCATCAACGAAGTTGGTGTTGCCAAGGTTGACCGGCGGCAGGGAGACCTGGGCCAGCGCGTGTTGAGCGAACAAGAGCGCGGTGATTGCGACCAGGGCGGTGCAGCGCTTGATCCAGCGCCGGGCGGAAGCGGTTGCGGGCATGTTGCGTTTCGGGATCTGAGAGCCTACTGTGGATATTAGCCTTGCCGCTGTGGTCTGAGGAAGAGGATTTGACGGACTCTGCAAAGGAAACCGGATGGGTCGTGTCTGGCTGAAGCTGGTTGTGCTCGCCATACTGCTGTGTATTGCGCTCATGGCTGCCTGGATTTTCTGGTCCGAGAGCAATCCGGAGCAGGAGCGCGAATTGAGGATTGCCGCCCAGGAGCAGCTGGAAGAATGGTTCCCCGAGGCGATGGCGCCAACGCCTGAGTTGTTCGGATTCCACCCGCCGTCCGATTCCACGCGCTCGGCGCCTGATGTGGTGCTGATCCACGGCCTGGATGAGCCGGGCGGTATCTGGGACGAAACCCTCAAGACCCTGGCCGATGCCGGACTGGAGGCTTGGGAATTTCGCTATCCGAACGATCAGGCAATCGATCATAGCGTCGATCTGTTGGCCCGGCACTGGCCGGCGCTGGGCGAGGCCCGGCCGATCGTCCTGGTCGGTCACAGCATGGGTGGGTTGGTGATCCGCGACTTCGTCACCCGCTGGCGCCATCCGGCAGACGCTGATGCTCAAGTCGGTGGCCCGGATATCCTGGGCGTGATTCTGATCGGGACACCCAACCAGGGCTCGGGTTGGGCGCGTCTGCGCGGCTGGCTGGAGCTGCGCGAGTGGATCGCGCACATTCCCGAGGGTCAGTTTTCGCCGTTCGCCGGCCTGCGACAGGGCACCGGGGCCGCCAAGATTGATCTGCGCCCGGAAAGTCGTTTCCTGAGCGAGCTCAATGCGCGTCAATGGCCCGATTCTGTTCAGGTCAAGATCATTGGCGGGCAACTCGGCGAGGCCACGCCCGATATGCTGCAGACACTGGATCGCCTGGGCGAGGAACTGGCTGTGGCCGACTTGCGTTCGCGGGTTGAATCCTGGTGGACGGAAACCGGCGAAGAGCTGGGTGACGGCGCCGTGCCGGTGGCCTCGCTGAGCTTTGAGGGCGGGCCGGAGCCCTTGTTGCTGCCGGCCTCTCATCGCGGCTTGCTGGTGGATCTGCCGTTGGCCGATGGCCCGCCACCGGCTATCGCGCCCATGCTCGATACGATTCTGGAGTGGCGCGGACAGCCGTCGACGCACTGACTCATTCAGCCTGACTTCAGGCAAGTGCGGTTACAAAGGAATAGCAGACTGGCGCGTGCCGGCTGCTTCACTCATCGCCGAGGAAGACGTCATGAATCGGATTGCCCAGGCCCTTGTCTTCGCACTCGCAGCGTTTGCCGCGCTGATGAATGGTGGATGCGCTCAGGCGCATACCGTGCAGACACCGTCAGAGTTCAGCGGGTTCAGCGTGGCCGAACTGGACCAGATGCTGGCCCCGGTTGCACTGTATCCGGATACAGTGCTTTCGCATGTACTGATCGCAGCCACCTATCCGATCGAAGTAGTGCGGGCGGCGCGCTGGACGCGCCAGAACCCCGGTTTGCGTGGTGAGCAGGCGGTCAACGCCGTTGTTGGTCAGGACTGGGATCCTTCGGTGATGGCGCTGGTCGCATTCCCCGAGATTCTGAGCCGCATGGATGCCGATCTGGATTGGACTCAGCGTCTGGGTGACGCCTTCCTGATCCAGGAGGTCGAGGTGCTTGACAGCATTCAGCGGCTGCGCGCTCAAGCCTATAATGCCGGCCACTTGCACAGCACCGAGCAGGTGCAGGTGATCCGTGAACGAGAGGTCATCTACATCGAACCGCCGCGCCGCCAGGTCGTGTTCGTCCCGGTTTACGACACCCGCGTGGTGTTCGGCTCCTGGGCCTGGGCGCATCATCCGCCCCTGTTCTGGCATGCGCCGCCGCGCCACCGTTCCAGCGTGGTGGTTTACTGGGGCCCGGCGTTTCACGTGCCGTCAGCGTTTTTCTTCAGCTCTTTCCACTGGTCGCGGCGCGAAGTGGTGGTGATTCATCACCATCATCACTATTTCCGCCCACATCACCCGCGTTCCCGGACTGTCGTCCACCATCACCATCATCATCACCATTACCGCGGTCGCGACCTGGCTCGGCACGACGCCGCCCAGCGCTGGCAGCATGATCCTGGGCATCGACGGGGTGTGGCCTACCATCCGGCCGTTGATGAACGTCACCGCCTGCTCGAGCGTCGATCGGACGCCACTGCGGCCGCGCAGTTGAGCGCGCCGGTGCGCGTGGCCGATACGCGCACTAGTCAGCGTGAATGGGCGGCTGCGCGACGGACCGAAAACCTTTTGCCACGGGGCGGCGAAGGTGCGACGCGCTCAACTCGATCAGGTACCGCAGACTCCCGCTCCACTGCTCCTGCCCGGATCGGTGATTCATCGCGCACCGTCAATACCGAGCGGTCCCTCCGCTCACCGCCAGCGTCGACCCAACGCTCGGTCGCCGCCCAAGCCCAGCGCAGCCCGGACCGCCCGGCGCTGCGTTCTAATCAGGAACGTTCGCCTGCTCGCCAATCGGCGGGTACGGTGGAGCGGCGGATTCAGGATCGAGCGGCAGCACAACGCGCAGCCGGCCCGGCCGGCCGCCCGGCGGTTTCCGCTCCGGCGACAACCCGATCGGCGCAGGAGTCACGCACCAGCCCACGAATTGAGCGTCAATCGCCGGCAACGGCGGCAAGAGCTCCCGCTGCGACAGCTCCGCGGTCGAGCATTCCGCCGACGTCTTCGCGAGCTATGGACTCCAGAGCGTCCGTGCCGCGCGCGACAACGCCACGGCCCTCGTCAGCGCCTCAGGTGCCCGCGAACCGGGCTCCGGCAACCGCGCCGAGCCAGCCGCGCTCGGTGCCGCAACGCGCGCCTGCTCGGGCATCGAGTCGAGGCCCGGAATCAACGCCGGTCCGGCCGCCGCAGTCAGCGCCGCAGCGCTCGTCAACTCCGGTGCAGTCGCGGGCCCCGGCACGATCCGAATCGCGCCCGCCGCCCGATCGTCGCCCGGCGCGGAGGGTGGACTGAGTTCCTCGGGATCAGTCCAGAAAGTCGCAACTGGCGCTGTCCGGCAGGGTCAGGCGCATTGCCTCGATCACGCCGCTGCCCAGAGCCACGGTGTCATAGCTGAACAAGGCACGCCGGCAATCCAGAAAGCGCACCGTCACACTGCCCCAGGTCTGATAGCGATCCCTGGGCGGCGGGGTACGGAAATCGGCCGAGGAAGGGTCGTCGACGGCGACCAGTTCAACCGTGAGCTCCGAGGCACCGAAGGAAAAACTCCGCGCCCCGGTGGCCCAGGTCTTCTGGCCGTCGCGAAAGTCATACCAGTAGACGACCAGGAGCGGTCCGTCTTCGGTTGAGACATCGTTGGTCACTTCAATGTTGAAGCCCGTGCCGTCGGTGGACGGGTCGAACCACGAGCCGCTGTGTAGCGGCATAATCGGAAAGTCGCGGGTTTCGAACGCCCGGCGGATCAGGGGTGGGCGAACCGGGACATCGTTGAAGATGGTGGCGCCCACTTCCTTTCTGAGCACGCGCTCTGCGTTCATCTGTTGAACCAGGCTGAGTCCGGCGACAATCCGTCCGAACACGGTGAACTCTGCGTCGAGAAAGTCGTTGGAATCGAGGTTAAAGAAAAACTGTGAGCGCGCCGAATTGATGTCGGCGCCCACTTGCGCCATCGCGATCGTGCCGATGTCATTGCTTAGGCCGTTGTCCGGACGACCGGGAACCGGCCCGCGTGTGGGCTGGCGCAGGCGGAAATCCCGATCATAGCCACCTCCCTGCATGACAAAGCCCGCAATGCTCCGGTGAAAGATGATGCCGTCATAGAACCCTTCGTTAACGTAGGCGAGGAAGTTCTGTACGTGATCGGGCGCGCGCTCGGGGTCGAGCTCGATCAGAATAGGACCGCGGTCAGTATCGAGCCAGACTCGCGGACTGTCGGCGGCGGCCAGACTGTAACCCAGGGCCAGGGCTAGAAGGAAAACGAGTCGTTGAAACAGCATATTGGATAATCGAAATCAGCGGTCAAGCGCTATTCTAGCCTCCGCTATCTTGGTTAAGATAGGGAAAATTTTGCCTGGATCACCGACATGATTCGTTCCCCGCTTGCTGCGCTTGCCGTTCTGGTCGCGGCGATACTTCTCGTGATGAGCACTGGCTCGGCCCATGCTTGGAGCCGGTTCGGTCACGAAGTGGCTGGTTATCTGGCCCACCATGATTTAAGTCCCGAAGCGCGTACTGCTGTCGCGGAACTGCTGGGCGACGATACTCTCGCAAGTGTCGGCTCTTGGGCCGATGAGGTCCGCCGCGAGCGGCCCGAAACCGCTCCCCTGCACTTCATGAACGGCCCTGCGGACGTGCTCGAGCCGAGCGAATCCGATTTCAATGTGCCGCAGGGCAACGTATATTCAGCGATTCTCGGCTACTCCCGGATGGTGGCGGATGAGTCCTTGCCGACGGCGGAGCGAGTTGAGGCGCTTAAGTTTCTGGTCCATTTTGTTGCCGACCTGCATCAGCCCTTGCACGTTGGTTTTCTGGAAGACCGCGGTGCCAACGATGTGCCGGTGCTGTACCGGGGCGAAGTGATCAATCTCCACCGCTACTGGGACAACGAGATTTTCGATGGTCCGCGGCAGCGCTTCAACAGTCGGGAATATGCAGCCGTGCTGCTGGCCCGTTTTGGCGACCATGAGCGCGCGGCCTGGGCCGAGCAATCCAACCCGCGCGACTGGGTGATCGAGGCGCGTCGGTTGATCTTCAACGGCCTTTATCCCAGGTCGCGAGAGGATGCAACCACGGCCGATCATGGCCCCATCCCGGTGATCGACGACAGCTACGCCGAAGTCTGGCTACCGGTCGCCGAGCGACAGATTGCCAGAACCGGCGCACGCTTGGCCTGGACGCTCAACCAGCTGTTCGAAACCGGCGAATCACCTTTCGCTGACCCGCCGATTCCGTTTCCGCCGCCGCGCGAGTGAACCGTCAGCTTCCCATACCGATCCGGGTCAGGAGTTGTGCCGAGGTGTGATCAGCACCTTGCCGCCGCGCTCGCCTTGGGCCGCGGCGGCCACGGCTTGTTTGATATCGCGGATGTCAAAGCATTCGGCGATCGGCGCCTTGAGTTCGCCACGGGCGATTCGTTGAGTCAAGTCACCGTATAGCGCCGCGCGCTGCTCGGCACCGGCACGGGCATACCAGGTTGCCAGCCAGAAACCGGTCAGATTAATCCCGCGAAAGATGAGATGCGTCGGCGACACATGACAGGGTTCGCCGCTCATGACGCCATAATTCACCACGGTTCCGCCGTTGGCCAGGCAATTGGCCAGGCGCTCGGTCGCGGCGCCGCCTACCGCGTCGATGGCCAGCTTGATTTCGGCTCCGCCGGTTGCCTGGCGCACGCGCTTTTTCAGGTCGTCGCCATCAACGAGCACGATTTCGCCCCCGGCCGCCTGGACGCTTTCGACTGCGCCTTCTCGCCGCACCACGTTGATGGTGTGGATGCCGCGTTCGGCGGCAAGCTTGACCAGATAGGTGCCAACGGCGGAATTGGCTGCGTTCTGAATGACCCAGTCGCCCGGTTGCAGCGGGGTCACTTCACTTAGCAGCAGGCTGGCGGTCGGCGGATTGATGGTTAGCATGGCCAGCTGTTGCGGATCGGCGCCGGCTGGCAGAGGTACCAATTCGGCGGCGCGGGCGGCAACATGGCTGGCCCAGGTGCCGCAACCCAACGGTAACAGGACCAGCTGGCCAGGCTTCAGTCCAGTGACCCCGGGTCCCAACTCTGCCACGCGACCCACGCCCTCATTACCGGCGACCGCCGGAAGCTCGGGCAGTACGCCGTAGACGCCGGTCAGTGTCAGCAGGTCCGAGGGATTGATCGGGCTGGCCAGTATCTCCACCAGCACTTCGCCGGCGCGCGGGGCGGCCAGCTCTACTTCAACGGCTTCGATTACGGCCACGGGGTCCGGGCCTCTCTGCGCATATTGCGCTTGCATGCACTTCATGTTTTGTCCTGATTTCATGAATAAGGACGGCAGGATACGCCAGATGGCGACTCGGATTGATCAATATCAAATGTTTGCGAGAACGAGGGGGGCATACTGAAGCCTCATTGGAAGTGCGCTGGGCACGGGAGTCCACCAGCTATGCGTTTGACACAATTCTCCGGATACGGACTGAGGGTGCTGATATTCGCCGGCCTGAAAGGTAGTGAATTGAGTACGATTGCCGAGATTGCCGATGCTTACGGCGTCTCGAAAAACCACTTGATGAAAGTGGTGCAGCAATTGGTTAACGAGGGTTTTCTTTATTCACGACGGGGCAAGAATGGCGGTGTTCGCCTGGCGCAGGATCCCGAACAGATCACGATTGGGTCGGTTGTTCTTGCCATGGAGCCAAGTTTCGGCGTGGCCGAATGTATGCGCGCGGGGAATGATTGTGCGCTGACCCCCGTGTGCCGGCTGCGTAACAAACTCAACGAGGCCAATCGCGCGTTTTTGCAGGTGCTTGATGACGTCACGCTGGCCGATATCCTGGCCGACAAGCCGCATCGGGATACGCTTAGAGATTTGTTGCAATTGGAGTTGGCCCAAAAGCCGAGGGTATCGGCGCCACGTCATGCACCCTCGGTAGCGGCCAGGGCCTGAAGAAAATCAAGAAGGCGGCCTCCATCAGCCCGACCCCAGCACCCGCGTTTCCTGCTGCCGCTGCTCCCTTCCGGGCCTGACGGGGTTCACGGGAAAAGCAGTGTGGGAGGACCAATGGAGACCACCAATTACTGATTATCTCAGATTTGCCAACCCCCGTGTCAGGCGGTCATGCCTTCCGAGCGCACCGCGATAAAACACCGAACCGCCAACGCCTTAGTCTTTGCGTGCTCATTACCAGATGCTGACGCGTTCGTTGGCGGGGATGTAGAGCTCATGCTCGGGTCCGACGCCAAAGGCTTCGTACCAGGCATCGATATTGCGGACTACGCCGTTGACGCGGAACATGGGCGGTGAGTGCGGACCGGTCAAGAGGCGTGAGCGCACTGATTCATCGGTCTCGATGTTGCGCCAGACCTGGGCCCAGGCCATGAAGAAGCGCTGGTCGCCGCTCAGGCCGTCGAGCACCGGCGCTTCGCCGCCATGGTGGTCGGCCAGGTAGAGCTGGTAGGCGTGATGGGCGATCGACAGGCCGCCCAGGTCACCGATGTTTTCGCCCAGCGACAGGCGGCCGTTGACGAACATGCCCGGCAGCGGCGAGAAGCTGTCGTACTGGGCGACCAGGCGGCCGGTGCGCTCTTCGAACTGGGCGCGCGACTGGTCGGTCCACCAGTTGCGCAACACGCCCTGGCTGTCGGAACGTGAGCCCTGGTCGTCGAAACCGTGGCCCATCTCGTGGCCGATCACGCCGCCGATGGCGCCGAAGTTGACCGCGGCGTCAGCGTTGGGGTCGAAGAAGGGCGGCTGCAGGATGGCGGCCGGAAAGACGATTTCATTGCGCGTCGAGGAGTAGTAGGCGTTAACCGTCTGCGGCGTCATGAACCATTCCCACTCACGCACCGGCTCGTTCAGGCGGGCCAGCGAGTCTGCCCAGGCCCACTCGCCGAGGCGGCGGAAGTTGCCGATCAGGTCGTCGGCCTCGATGCGCACGTCGGAATAGTCGCGCCAGCGGTCCGGGTAGCCGATCTTGGGATGGAAGGACTCGAGCTTGGCCAGGGCTTCGACCCGGGTCTCGTCATCCATCCACTCCAGGGTCTCCAGGCG
>SLJA01000296.1 GCA_007135355.1 Wenzhouxiangella sp. | reverse complement strand
CGTGAGCCAATGCATTGCGACCTGAGGAAGTTTCAAATGCTCAAACAATGGATAGGTCTACTGACCACGGCTGCACTCCTGGTGCCGTCGTGGTCCATCGCGCAGCATGCCAATGACGGTCTGCTCATTACCGAAAATGATGAGTCGTTGTGGATCATTGAATATGAAAACGACGTTTTTGCGGGCCAGGATCGTTACTACACCAGCGGCGTTCGCGCGACCCGCATCGCGCTGGCGCGCGAGGCGCCGTCGTGGCTGGAATCGGTGGCCAATCGTTTCCCGGGCTTTAGCGAGGCCACGGCTCTGCCCTATGCGCTGTCAATCAGCCACAACATGTTTACTCCGGCCGACATCGAAAATCCGGCCTTCCCGCCCGACGATCGGCCCTATGCCGCCTGGTTTCAACTGGGCTTTTCAACTGGCACGCTGCATCCACGCGGCGCTGACCGGGTGCGCGTCGGATTGGGGATTGTCGGTCCGGCGGCCCTGGGGCGCGAAATCCAGACCAACGTTCACCGCTTGATCGGCTCACCCAAGCCGCGGGGCTGGGGAAGCCAATTGAAGAATGAGCCCACGCTGTCGGTCGGCTATGACCGGTTCCGCCGCGTCATCGACCGTTCGCAGCCTCAGCAGTTCGGCTTCGATGTCTCGCTGCTGGCCGGTGCCACGGCCGGAAATGCCCTGACCCATCTGACCGGAGGCAGCTTCCTCCGCGTCGGACAGAATCTGCCCGATGACTTCGGGCCACCGCGGATTACCCCGGCCGTCTCGGGGTCGGGGTTTTTCCGTCCCGGCACGGAACGCAGTTTCTATGCTTTCGTGGGCACCGAAGCTAGACTGGTCGGGCGTGATCTGTTCATTGAGGGCAACACCATAGGCGGTCGCGACGGCGTGGATGCGCGGCGCATAGTTGGCGAGATGTATGCCGGTGTGGTCTACACCCACAACCGGCTCAGGCTGGCCTACACCCATGTCTGGCGTAATCGCGAATTCGAGGGCCAGTTGGACAGCCAGGACTACGGTGCCTTTGTTTTTTCTTTCTGGTGGTAGGCCTTTACTCCAGCTTGCCGGCCTGCGGTATCGCCCGGCCCGGTCTCGGATGTCGAAGCAAGCACAGCGTCAGCCGGTTCGCTGGCACCGCACCCGAGCAGTAGAGCGGGAATCAAAGCCAAAGTGATGCGAGTTTTCGTCGCCTGATTTTCCTTGGAGCGTCGTGGCCAATCAAAAGCAAAGATTATGCGCGGACACTAATATACGATGATACGATATAACATCAACAAATAAGGGAAGCAAATAATGATCGGTCAGAGTCTCCACCACTTCGCGCCTGGCCTGGCAAGCTATCTCCTGAAGTGCCTAGCATTACTCCAGGCTGCCGTGATCACGATGCTGATCGCTGTCCCGGTCTGGGCGCAGGGCTCAGCCGAGCAAGTGGCAGACCACGAAGCGCGTGAGCAGGCGACAGCGCCGCTTCATTACCAGGAGGTTGTTGACCGGATTCGCGTGGTGATCGCCACATCGGGAGTACCGGCTCCGGGCGATGCGCTGCGCCAGGCCGCCGCCATCGACGTCCTGGCCGGTGCTGAAAAAGATCGCCGCGAAGGTGCCAGTCTCGGTCAGTCGCTGGAGCATTTGCCCGGCGTGCGCACCCTGGATACCGGCAACAACGCCGGGGTGCCGGTGATCCGTGGTCTGACCGGTAATCGCATCCGCCTGCTGTCTAATGGCGTTGGCGTGGACAGTCAACAATACGGCATTCGCCACCAGCCCAATATTGATCCTTTCCTGAGTGAGCGCATCGAAGTGGTACGCGGCGCTTCTTCCATTTTGTATGGCTCGGATGCGCTGGGTGGCGCCATCGACGTGCGGTCCCTGCCCTTGCGCTTCACTGAAAGAGGGCGCGATAACAGCAGCGCGGCCAGGCTGGCCTGGTTCCAGAACAACCGCCAGAGCGATTTGGGTCTGCGCTTTGTATCGGCCGGGGAGAATTTGAGTTTTTCTGGCGGGCTGATGTACCGCGATGCGGGAGACATCCGAACCCCCAACAAACCGACCGCCTTTGAAAGCGGTGACCGCGACGGACCGGCGTTTACCGGCCGGCTGCCATTTACCGATTTTGAGCAGCTCAACTCCCAACTCGGCGCAGGCGTGCGTACCGATTTCGGCGAGTTCAGCCTGCGCTATAGCGGCTGGCGCAATGAGCAGAATTATCTGTTGAACCCGGCCCCGGGCAGTCGTGAACCTCGGGGTATTGGCGTGGACCTGGCCAATGATGAAGTCCAGCTGGCCGCAAGCATGGCCGTCGGCAACGACTGGGAATTGCGCCCGTCCCTGACCTGGCAGAACAATCTGCGTCGCGCCAATCAGGGCGGTCGTCCACGGTCGGAACTGTTCGACGGTGATATCGAACTGGAGTTCGACCAGTACACGCTTCGCTTTGAGGCCGGCCACGAGCAGCTTGCCATTTTTGATCGTGGGACCCTTGGCTTCGAGGCGCGTCGGAAAACCCAGGACTCGCGCGGTCGAACTTTGCTCTCGCCTGGCGGTGAGGTGGAGGGCTTTGGTATCTTCGCTTTTGAAGAACGGCGCTTCGAGTCCGTGCTGGTGCAGGCCGGGCTGCGTCACGACTGGCTGGAAGTGACCGGTGACGAGGCGCGCAGCGCAGCCGCGACGTCTTTTTCCGGCCGGGTCAGTAATGATTACTCGGTAACGACGGCCTCGCTCGGCGGTGTACTGGACCTGACCGAGAACCTGGTGCTGGCGGCCAATCTCGGCCGGGGGTTTCGCGCCCCAACCCTGTTCGAACTGTTCGCGCGCGGCGTGCACGGCGGTGTTGCGGCGATCCAGATCGGCAACCCGGAGCTGGAGCCGGAGAAATCGCTGAATGCCGATCTGGCACTGCGCTGGCGATCGCAGCGGATGCAGGCCAGCGCCACGGTGTTTCGCAACCGGATCAATGACTACATCTATCTTACGGATAGCGGCCAGCGCGCGCCCAATGGCCTGCCGATCTTTTTTCATGAACAGGACGATGCCGTGCTGCGTGGCTTCGAGCTATTCGGTTATGTCCTGTTGCGTGATGATCTGGATCTAAGCCTCGCATTTGATACCGTCGATACTGAGAATCGTGCCACTGGGCAGGAGCTGCCGCTGCAGCCAGCCGATCAGCTGCGTGCTGAACTGGGCTGGTTTCCCGTGTCCGTGGGCTTCATGCGCAACCCGGCTTTGCGCTTGACTGTCCGTCACACTTGGTCACGTGACGCCGTTGCGGGGGAGCCCTTCGCCCAGTTCAACAGCAACCCGATGTTCGGCTCGGCGGATACCGACAGCTACACGCTGATCGACTTTTCCTTCGGGTTTGAAATCAACGCTTGGAGCCGTGATCCCGTCTCGGTGCTGCTGGATGTCCGCAATGTGAACAACACGGCTTATCGTGATTTCCTCTCCACCTACAAGGCCTACGCCCTGAATCCCGGCCGCGATATCCGACTCACCCTGCGCGTGCCGTTTGGCGGATGATGGGCATCGGGCTTACTGGAATTTCGGCGCGGGAGGCTGCCGGCTGATAGATTAGTCCTACCTGTGATTGGAGCTATCCGTGTCAGCCGATTCAATCCGTATCCTGATCCTCGGCAACGGCGCCATGGGCACCATGTTCAACGAGCTGCTGGCCGGATCGCATGTCGTCGAAGTCTGGCATCGTGAGCTGGAAGACGACGACTCGGCGATGCTTGAGCGCATGGCGGCCG
>SLJA01000127.1 GCA_007135355.1 Wenzhouxiangella sp. | reverse complement strand
CGCCGGCGGAGGTGGAGTCGGAAATTCTCGAGCCGCAGGAAAACCTGCTGCGCGATGTGCCCGGTCTGCAGCGCATGACCTCCACCGCCAGCCAGGGACGGGCATCGATCACGCTGGAATTCGATGTCAACGCCGATCTGAACCGCTCTCTGATCGAGGTCATCAACCGCCTCAACCAGGTCCAGCGCCTGCCCATCGACGCCAGCGAGCCGGTGGTGCGAGTAGGCACCGACCAGTTCGGCGATACCATCGCCTGGTTCGCCATTCGGCCCGTGGAGGGCAACACGCGCCCCATCATCGAGTACCAGGACTTCGTTAACGAAGTCATTCGTGAACGACTCGAGCGCATTCCCGGCGTGTCGTCGGCCAATCCGCGCGGCGGGCGCCCCTTCGAGATTCGCCTCAGCTTCGATCCCTACCGCGCCGCGGCCATCGGCGTCGATCTGACCCGGATCGGTCAGCGCTTGGGCCAGAACGCCGATGTCTCGGCCGGTTTCCAGGAAGTCGGGCGGCGCCAGTTCACCCTGCGCTTTGCCGGACAGTACAGCATTGCCGACCTGGAAAACCTGGTGCTGGACTGGCGCGACGGGCGGCCGGTGTTTCTCGGCGACGTGGCCACGGTCGAGCGGGTCATGCGCGACTCATCCGGCGTCATGACCCAGAATGGGGGCCCGTCGATTTCCATGAACGTGATTGCCGAGCCGGGGGTCAACGTGCTGGAGGTGATGGCCGAGCTCAAGGCAACGGTTGAGGAATTGCGCGTCTCGCATCTGGAGCCAGCCGGCCTGTCCATTACCCAGGTGTCCGACGACACCATCTATATTCGGCAATCGATCGCCATGGTCGCCACCAACCTGCTGTTGGGTATGGGATTGGCGATCGTAGTCCTGTGGTGGTTCTTCCGCAAGATGCGCGCCACGCTGATGGTGGCCCTGGCCATCCCCCTGTGTCTGTGTTTCGCCTTCCTGGTGCTGGACGGGGCGGGTCGCACGCTCAATGTGATCTCGCTGGCCGGGCTGGCCTTTGCTGTTGGCATGGTGCTCGATGCCGCGATTGTGGTGCTGGAAAACATCGTCCGCCAGCGCGAAATGGGGCGGGCGCCGCTGGAGGCCTCCGACCGCGGGACGGGTCAGGTTTATGGCGCGCTGCTGGCCTCGACGGCGACCACCGTGGCGATTTTCGTGCCGGTGATTTTCCTGCAGGACGAAGCCGGTCAGCTGTTTGCCGACCTGGCCGTGGTCATTTCGGCCGCCATCATCTGTTCGCTGCTGGTGGCCTTGATCGTGCTGCCCACGGCCAGCTACCGCCTGCTGGGTGATCAAACCCTGGTCGACCGCAAGGCCAACTGGTGGCAAAACGCGACCGGCGTGATCATGAAGATGACCGATACGCCGCGCCGTCGCTGGGCCTGGATCAGTGGCTTGACCATGGTGCCCATCCTGGTCGGGTCGCTGTTGTTGCCGCCGGCTGATTACCTCCCCGAGGGCCAGCGCAACTTCATTTTCGGCTTCATCCAGACCCCATCCGGGATGGGTCCGGATACGGCCGAGCGCGAATTGGTCAATGTCATCAACGAGCGCCTCATGCCCTTTCTGGAAGGCGAGCGCGAGCCGAAGATCCGCAACAGCTTTCTCGGGTTTTTCGGCAGCGGGGCCTTCTTTGGCATTCGCGCGGAAAACGACCAGGATGTCGATCGCCTGGTCGAGGTGGTCAACAACGAGATTCTGACCGGTTTCCCGGACACCTTTGGCCGCGCCAACCGCTCGCCCATCTTCGGCGGTCGCGGCAGCCGGCGGATTGATGTCGATCTGCAGGCGGCCGACTTCGAGGATCTGCTGGAAGCCGGCCAGCTCGGCTTCGGGTTGATTCAGCGCGCGCTGCCCGGTGCTACCGTGCGCCCCGTGCCGGGGCTGGAGCTGGCCGAACCGGAATTGCGCCTGGTGCCGGATGATCGTCGGATCGCCGAGCTGGGCTGGACCCGCAGCGACGTCGCCACCTTGACCCGCGCCCTGGGCAGTGGGGCGTTCCTGGGTGATTATTTCGACGGCGATCGCCGGCTGGATGTGGTGTTGCGCGGCGAGCGCTGGCTGACGCCGGAAGAACTGATGGGCATGCCGCTGCACACGCCATCGGGCCGGATTGCCACGCTGGGCGAGCTGACGCAGCTGGAGCTGACCGCGGGCCCGAACCAGATTCGCCGGGTTGATCGCCGGCGCACCCTGTCGCTGCAGGTCACCCCGCCCACGGGCATGCCGATGGAAACGGCCATTGAGACCCTGCGCGCCGAAGTCGAGCCGCAGCTCAGGGCGGCGTTGCCGCCTGACGGTGTCATCACCTATCGCGGCACCGCCGAGGCCCTGGGCGAGACCTTGCGCAATCTCGGCGGCAGTTTCATCCTGGCCATCGTGATTCTCTACCTGCTGATCTCGGCCTTGTTCCGATCTTTCCGCGACTCCATCTTGGTCTTGATGACCATCCCGATGGCCACGGTGGGCGGCATCATTGCGCTGCGCATTACCGGGGCGATCACCGGCCAGGCCATGGACATGCTGACCATGATCGGATTCGTGATTCTGCTCGGACTGGTGGTCAACAACGCGATCCTGCTTGTCTATCGGGCGCGCGAAGGAGAGCGGGATGGCCTGGGTCGGCGCGAGGCAGTGGAAACGGCGGTGCGGCTGCGGCTGCGGCCCATCCTGATGAGCACCTTCACCAGCTTGTTCGGCATGATGCCGCTGCTGCTGTTGCCGGGCGCCGGCACCGAGTTGTATCGTGGCCTGGCCGCGGTCATCGTCGGTGGCATGGCCTTGAGCACATTATTTACCCTGATTCTGTTGCCAAGCCTGCTCAGGGTCAACGAAGACAGGGTTCGTGAACCGTCGGGCAATGTGGTGCCGGCATGAGGAGTTCAAGCATGAAAGCGGTAATGACGGGGCTGGTCCTGGCCCTGCTATGGATGTCCACCGCCCAGGCCCAGTTTGGCGGGCCATCGCCGGTGGAATTGAGTGAGGCCAAATGGACCCGCATGGCGCCGACCATGCAGGTTGCCGGCACCGTGGTGTCGCGCTCGGATGCGTTCCTGTCGGCCGAGGTCGAGGGCCGGTTGATGGAAGTGGCTGATGTCGGCACGCGCGTGGAGGCCGGTGATGTGATTGCCCGCATCGAAGATACCGGCCTGCGTCTGCGGGCACAGGAACTGGCCGCCGAAATCAATCGCGCCGAGGCTCGGCTGCGCTTCCTGGAAGCCGAGTTGAGCCGCTTCGAACGCCTGGCTGCGACCAACCTGGCCGCGGTCAGCCAGATCGAGCAGACCCGTTCCGAGCGCGATGTCGCCACCAGCGATTTGGCCGTAGTGCGCTCACGCCTGAACCAGGTCGAGGATCAACTAGCGCGGACCCGCATCACCGCACCGTTTCCCGGCATCGTGGTTGAACGGGTCAGTCAGGCGGGGGAACGGCTCGCCGTAGGGACGCGGGTGGTGCGCCTGGTCAATCCGGACAATCTCGAAGTGGTGGCGCGCGCCCCGCTCAATTTCTATCGCTATGTGCGGCCCGGCGACGAGCTGGGCATGGATGTGGCCGGAAGCGAACTGCTGGGCCCGGTACGTACCGTGGTCAGCGTGGGCGACGAGGCGCGCCATGTGTTCGAGCTGCGCCTGGATGTGACCGAGCCGCTGCCGGTCGGGCAGACCGTGCGGGTGACCATTCCCACGGCCGACATGCGAGAAGTGCTGGCGGTACCGCGTGATGCCCTGGTACTG
>SLJA01000180.1 GCA_007135355.1 Wenzhouxiangella sp. | reverse complement strand
GGTAGCGACCACATGAGTCGACTGATTGCAGCGGTCGAAGAACTGCGCGCCGCGGTTGTGGAGCTGGCCAGTACTGAATTGAGCCATCGCCGCCAGGCGGTTGAGGATCTGCGCGAAACGGCGCGGGCCAAGATTTCCGACTTGGAGACCGCCGCGCAGAATAGCCTGGCACGTCTGACCGGGAAAGGTTGACTCCTGTTCAAGGTGGCACTGACTGACGGGGCGGCATGGCCGCCCCGCTTGCTGTGGAGCGGGGGCATGGAATAGGCTCATGAGCCGTTTGTCCGAGCTGATCGACCCTTTTCTGGATGCGTCCTGGTCAGAGCGTGGCCTGAGCCCTGCCACGTTGTCTGCCTATCGCCGGGATTTACAGCACTTGTTCAATTCTCTCGAACAGCAAGCGCCGATGCCGGGGCGCCCGGAATTGATGAAGTACCTGGCGGCGAGACTGCGACAGGGAGCCAAGGTCAGTAGCGTGACCCGCCAGATATCCTGCCTGCGACAATTCTTTGCCTGGGCAAAGCGCCAGAGTCTGATCGAAGAGAACCCGATGCTGGACTTGCATGCGCCGGCGGCACTGCATCAACTGCCTGATCTTCTCTCCGAGCGCGAGATACAAAACCTGATCGCCCAGCCTGATACCGCTACACCGCTGGGGCTGAGAGATCGAGCCATATTTGAGTCGTTGTATGCCAGCGGGATGCGGGTCAGTGAGCTGGTGCAACTGACCTTGCCGCGCCTTAATCTGGCGCGAGGACTTGTGCGGGTGATCGGCAAGGGAGGTCGTGAACGGGTGATTCCCTTGGGCGAGCCGGCGCTGGAAGCCCTGGCGATTTGGCTCAAGCGCGGGCGGGTTGAGTTGAAGCCGATGACGGATCGGGTGTTCGTGTCGCGTCGCGGTCTGCCATTGACGCGTCAGGCGGTATGGCAGCGGATTCAGCTACATGGGCGCGCCAGTGGCATTGTTGGCAAGCTCCACCCACATCGACTGCGCCATTCATTCGCTACCCATCTGCTTGATCACGGTGCGGATCTGCGCGTTGTTCAGATGCTGCTGGGTCATGCCGATCTGGCGACCACCCAGATCTATACCCATGTCTCGCGGTCGCGCCTGAAATCACTGTACGCAGCCCATCATCCGCGCGGGTGACTCAAGCGTGTTTTGAGCATTTCGCTGGTCATTGTCTCGGCGAGGCTGCATGAAACTTGCGGTCTGATCTATACTCCAACGCGCATTGGAGCCGACAGCTTGGCAATGGAGCGAGCTTGCCGGCCAGACCCCAGTCATGGAGGATTTACTGTTGAATATCAAATCTATTCAGGTCGCGCTGCTTGGCGTGGCGCTGTTGCTGAGCACCGCCGCAAAAGCCGACGAGTTCGCCGAAATCAAGGATCGTCTGTCCAGCCTGGTCCCTAATATGCAGGATCTGGTCATTGCCGAAACACCATTGTCGGGTGTGTTGCAAGTCCGTATCGGCAGCGACATCATCTATATGAGTGAGGATGGGCGCTATCTCTTCCAGGGGCGAGTGATCGACCTGGAGACGCAGCGTGATCTGACCGAGGCCGCCATGTCCGAAGTTCGCAAGCAGCGTTTGCAGGAGCTGGATTCGTCCGAGTTCGTCACTTTTGGCAATGACACCGCCGAGTTTGAGCTGCTGGTGTTCACCGACCCCGATTGCGGTTTTTGCCGCCGCATGCACGAAAAGATGGATGAGTACAACGCGCTGGGCATTCGTATCCATTATCTGGCGTTCCCGCGGGCCGGGCAGGGGTCGAGCACTTACAACAACATGGTGTCGATCTGGTGTGCTGAAGACCGCCAAGGTGCCATGGACATTGCCAAACTGGGTCGGACGCCGGCGGCCGCGACTTGCGACAATCCGGTCATGGAGCAATACCGGCTGGGTCAGAGTCTGGGCGTTACCGGTACCCCGTCGCTGATGACCTTCGACGGTGACATCATCCCGGGCTACGTGCCGCCGGAACAGCTGCGCGAGCGTCTGGATCGCTATGCGGCAGCCAACGGTAGCCGCTAAGCCAGGGCGGTCCTGAACCGCCCTGTTCGCCGTACTCGATCAGGGTCCCGCCATGATTCTTTTGCTCGGGCAGCAGGCGCTGCCTGAATTTCGTCTTCGCCAGCTGGCCCAGGCCTTGAGCCGCATCGAATCGTGCCCGGTTGCGCTCCGGGCGCGTGAGCTGTTCCTGATTGACGCGACTGAAATCGCAGCGGGCGATGGCGCACGCCTGAAGGCGTTGCTGCATGGCGATAACTGGACCCCACCGGCATCGGCGCCCAACAGCCTGCTGGTGTTGCCGCGCCCGGGCGTGCGCACGCCCTGGGCCAGCAAGGCCGGCGACATCCTGCGTCGCTGCGGGCTGGCCCATCTGGCCGAGCTGGAGCGCGGGGTGCTGCTGGAATTGAGCGGTATCAGTGCCACAGCCTTGTCTGAAACATCCGTCCAGGTCTTGCATGACCGCATGACCCAGATTGTGCTGCCGGTCACGAGCCGGCTTGAACACTGGTTTTCAGCGCCTGAGCCGCGTCCGCTGGGGCGGGTGGAGCTGGGAGATCAGCCCGTGCAGCGACTGGAAACCGCCAATCGCGAGCTGGGCCTGGCCTTGAGCGAGGGCGAAATCCGTTATCTGGTCGACGCTTATCGCCAGCTGGGTCGAGACCCCAGCGACGCCGAATTGATGATGTTCGCTCAGGCCAACTCCGAGCACTGCCGGCACAAGATCTTCAATGCCAGCTGGACCGTGGACGGCCGGGATCGCGAACACAGTTTGTTCAAGTTGGTGCGCCGGACCCACGCCGCCGCACCAGAGGGCACGCTGGTAGCCTACGACGACAACGCAGCCGTGCTGGAAGGTTTTCCGGCTCAGATGCTGGTAACAACCGGCGATGCTCCGGCCTATCGCCTGGAGCCTCGAGAGCTGCATATCCAGATCAAGGTCGAGACTCACAACCACCCGACCGCGATCTCACCCGACCCGGGCGCCGCCACGGGCTCGGGCGGCGAAATCCGCGATGAGTCGGCGACCGGTCGTGGCGCGCGGCCGGTTGCCGCACTGACCGGGTTTTCGGTCTCGGACCTGCGCATTCCCGGACATGTGCAGCCCTGGGAAGTGACGCCACCGCCACCGCAGCGCCTGGCCACGGCTTTGGACATCATGCGCGATGGCCCGATTGGCGCGGCCCGTTTCAATAATGAGTTCGGTCGCCCGGCGCTGCTGGGCTATTTCCGCAGCTTCGCTCAGGCCGTGGACGGTCGTCTGTGGGGTTACCACAAGCCCATCATGCTGGCTGGTGGCAGCGGCATGATTGCCGGTGGTCAGCTGTTCAAGCAAAACTTGCGGCCGGGTGACCGCATTATTGTGCTCGGCGGTCCGGCCATGTTGATCGGACTGGGCGGTGGCGCGGCCTCGTCGATGAGCTCGGGCCAGTCCGATGCCGATCTGGACTATGCCTCGGTGCAGCGTGGCAACCCGGAGATGCAGCGCAGATGCCAGGAAGTCATCGACCGCTGCTGGTCGCTGGCTGAAGATAATCCGATCCGCTCCATCCATGATGTCGGCGCCGGTGGCTTGTCCAACGCCTTGCCCGAGCTGCTGCACGACGGGGGCGTCGGCGGCAGGCTGCAGTTGCGTGAAATTCCCAGTGCCGATTCCAGCCTGTCGCCCATGGAGATCTGGTGCAACGAGGCCCAGGAGCGCTATGTGCTGGCCATTGCCCCGCGGGATCTGGCCCGCTTCTCTGC
>SLJA01000228.1 GCA_007135355.1 Wenzhouxiangella sp. | reverse complement strand
CACCAGGCCGGTCGCTCGCGCCAGGCCGCTGTCGGCCGCAATGCGCGCATCAGCTGCTAAATAAGTGGGCACGACGACGCGCTGCGGGCCGATGGACAATGGCCAACTAGACCGAACAAATCATGAGTTCGTGTGAGACCCGCGCGGCATCTTGTTCACACAATGCATTGTCTGATGAGGTGTCGGGTCGAGCCACCCGACCGAGCGGGAAAAGCAATTGTGCGCACGGCAGGCAAGCGAAGGCGGGTGTAATTTCATGATGTTCTTGGGCTACTGGTCCTCCAGGATGTATTCGGCCCCACAGTAGGGGCATTTGGCCTGGCCGGTCTTTTCAATCGGCAGATAGACCCGTGGATGCGAGTTCCACAGGGCCATCTCCGGTGTTGGGCAGCTCAACGGCAGATCACTCCTCTGCACCCGATACACGCGCTCGGTATTCGCCGGTTGCAGCTCACTGGCTGGCTGGGTCGGTGGTGTACTCATGATGCTGGGGGACAACCGATTGAAACGATGCTGCTCATTGTAGCTTCTGACTATCGTCGGCGGCTGCAGCCGGCTGGTTGGCGGTCAATCGTCGCACCGCTTCCAGATAGCGCCGGCGCGTCTGCTCGATGATCTCCGGCGGCAGGTTTGGCCCGGGCGCGGTCTTGTCCCAGTCCAGGGTCTCCAGGTAGTCACGCACGAACTGCTTGTCGAAGCTCGGAGGGCTGGTGCCCAGGCGCCACTGGTCCACCGGCCAGAAGCGCGAGCTGTCGGGGGTAAGGACCTCGTCGATCAAAAACAGGTGGCCGTCGTCATCAAGTCCGAATTCGAACTTGGTGTCGGCGATGATGATGCCGCGGTTGCGGGCATGGGCCGCCGCACGGCGGTAGATGGCCAGGGCAATATCGCGCACCCGCAGGGCCACCTCCGGGCCAATCAACCGCTGCATGGTGGCGAAGTCGATGTTTTCGTCATGCCGGCCCTTGGCGGCCTTGGTTGAGGGAGTGAAGATCGGTTCGGGCAGGCTGTCGGCCTGCTGCAGGCCGGGCGGCAGGGGTACGCCGCAGATCGACCCGTTGGCCTGGTAATCCTTCCAGCCCGATCCCGCCAGGTAGCCGCGCACGATGGCTTCCACCGGCAAGGGTTTCAGGCGTCGCACCAGCATGCTGCGGGGCCCCAGCGTGGTCGCCAGTGTGGCAGATCCCAGCACGGTGCCCAGGTCATCCTGCAGCAGATGATTGCGCACCAGGTCATCGAACTGGCCGAACCAGAAACGGGAAATCCCGGTCAGGATTTCGCCCTTGCCGGGAATGGGATCGGGCAGGATCACATCAAAAGCCGACAGCCGATCCGAGGCCACGATCAGCAGGCGCTCGTCGTCGACGGCATAAATGTCGCGCACCTTGCCCTGGTGCAGAAGTTCTAGCGGTAGCGCGGGGTAGTCGGGCACGGCTGGCGTACAATTCTCGGTCGAACCTGAATTATAAGTCCCGACCGAGTCCATGAAACAGCCGCTGGTCATTGCGCCCTCCATCCTGTCCGCCGATTTCGCCCGCCTGGGGCCAGACACCCAGGCCGCGCTGGATGCCGGCGCCGACTGGGTGCACTTCGATGTCATGGACAACCACTATGTGCCCAACCTAACCATTGGCCCGCTGGTATGCAAGGCCTTGCGCGATTACGGCATTACCGCGCCCATCGATGTGCACCTGATGATCGAGCCGGTCGACCGCATCATTCCGGAATTTGCCGAGGCCGGCGCCAGCGTGATCAGCATCCATCCGGAAACCACCCGCCACCTCGACCGCAGCTTGAGCCTGATCCGCGAGTGTGGCTGCCAGGCCGGCATCGTGTTCAATCCCGCCACCCCGCTGGAGGCGCTGGAATGGGTCATCGACAAGATTGACCTGGTATTGCTGATGTCGGTCAACCCGGGCTTCGGCGGCCAGAAATTCATCCCTTCGGCCTTGCCCAAGTTGAGGCAGGCCCGCCGCATCATCGACGATTCCGAGCTGGAGATCCGTCTGGAAATCGACGGCGGCGTTAAGCCCGACAATGCCGCCGAGATCATTGCCGCCGGTGCTGATACGCTGGTAGCAGGTTCGGCCATCTTCGGCGCCCAGGACTATGCAGCAGTCATTCGCGCCTTGCGCGGCGAGCGCCCGTCCTGAACCGACACTGCTTTACAATCCCTCCCAGCCGGCTAAGCCTAGTTCCTGAACCCTGAACCCTGAACCCTGAACCCCGAACCCTGTCTTTTCCGTGGACGCCCAGCGCTTCGAACAACTTGCCCATCGGGGCTATAACCGGATTCCGGTCTGGCGCAGTATTGCCGCCGATCTGGACACTCCGCTGTCGGTTTATCTGAAACTGGTCGACGGGCCCAATGCCTTTTTGCTGGAGTCGGTGCAGGGCGGCGAGAACTGGGGCCGTTATTCCTTCATCGGCCTGCCGTGCCGACGTGCCTGGCGGGCCGGCGGTGACTGGTTCGAGCAGTTGGAGTTCGGGCGCGTGGTGGCCCGCCATGACGGTGTCAACCCGCTTGACGAGGTGGCCGAGCTGGTCGAGCAGGTCTCGGCGCCTGAGATCAAGGAATTGCCCGGATTCAGCGGCGGTCTGGTCGGCTATTTCGGCTATGAAACCGTTGCCCTGATGGAGCCGAAGCTGGATTTTTCGGCCAAACCCGACACACTGGGGGTGCCGGAAATCCTGCTGCTCGAGGCCGAAGAGCTGGCCGTGTTCGACAACCTGGCGCAACGCCTGAGCCTGGTGGTCAACGCCGACCCGAGCGAACCCGACGCTTACGCTCGCGCCCAGCGCCGGCTGGATCAGCTCGTCCACCGCTTGCGCTGCGGCTCGCCCGGCTATCCGCCGGCCGTACCCATGGCCGTGCCGTCGGAATCCGACTACCGCTTCGGCTACAGCGAGGCCGATTTCAAGGCCGCGGTTGGTCGAATCAAGGACTACATCCTGGCCGGGGATGCCATGCAGGTGGTGTTGTCGCAGCGCATGAGCGTGGAACTGGCGGCGCGCCCGCTGGATGTCTACCGCGCGCTCCGAAGCCTGAACCCTTCGCCGTATATGTACTTCTTCGACTTCGGCGAATTCCATGTGGTTGGCGCTTCGCCGGAGGTGCTGGTACGCGTGCAGGACGGCCAGGCCACGGTGCGACCGATCGCCGGTACGCGGCCGCGCGGCAAAACGCCGGAAGAGGACCGGGCATTGGAAGCCGAGCTCAAGGCCGATCCAAAAGAGCTGGCAGAGCATCTGATGCTGATCGATCTTGGGCGCAACGACATCGGTCGCATTGCCGAGGTCGGCAGCGTCGAGGTCACCGACCATATGGTGATCGAGCGCTATTCGCACGTCATGCACCTGGTTTCGGAAGTTCACGGCCGCATCCAGCCGGGCATGAGCGCCATCGACGTGCTCAAAGCCACCTTCCCGGCCGGCACCCTGTCCGGCGCGCCCAAGGTGCGGGCGATGGAGATCATCAACGAACTCGAACCGGTGCGACGCGGCATCTACGCCGGCGCGGTCGGCTATCTTGACTGGCATGGCGAGGCCGATCTGGCCATCGCCATCCGCACCGCCCTGGTCCAGAACGGCACCCTGCACGTGCAGGCCGGCGCCGGCATCGTCGCCGACTCCGACCCTGACCGCGAGTGGGAAGAAACCCTGAACAAGGGCCGCGCGCTGATCCGCGCCGTGGCCCAGGCCAGCGGAGGCCTGCACCGGTGAAGATCCTGATGATCGACAACTATGATTCGTTCACCTACAACCT
>SLJA01000115.1 GCA_007135355.1 Wenzhouxiangella sp. | reverse complement strand
GCCAGACTGCCGCCGGGCTTGCTGCGATCGGCTTTCCCGGCCTTGGGTGGGTGGGCCGGCGATTGCGGCCGTGGACTGCGGCGACGCTCGACCGATGGCGCATCGGCATCGGGTAGCGGGTCGTCCAGACGCAGGCTCAAGGCGATACGCTGGCGCTTGAGATCGACTTCCATCACCTTGACCTTGACCACCTCGCCGGCCTTGACCACGCTTCTCGGGTCCTTGACAAACTGGCGGCTCATCGCGCTGATGTGGACCAGCCCATCCTGATGCACGCCGATATCGACAAAGGCTCCAAAAGCGGCAACGTTGCTGACCGTACCCTCCAGAATCATGCCGGGCACAAGATCCGACACTTTCTCAACGCCTTCGCTGAACTGTGCCGTGCGGAACTCGGGGCGCGGGTCGCGACCGGGGCGCTCCAGTTCTTTCAAAATATCGCGCACTGTGGGCAGGCCAAAGCGCTGGTCGGTAAAGTCCGCCGCGTTGAGCGCCCGCAGGCTTTGTGCGTCCCCGATGATGCGCTCCAGCGGCTGACCCAAACGCGCGCTGATGCGCTTGACGACCGGGTAGGCCTCCGGGTGCACCGCCGAGGCATCCAACGGGTTGTCGCCGGCGGCAATGCGCAGAAAACCCGCCGCCTGCTCGTAGGTTTTCTTGCCCAGGCGCGGCACGGCCAGCAGATCCTGCCGGCGGCGGAAGGCGCCGTGCTGATCACGATGGGCCACGATATTGTCAGCCACGGCCGAAGACAGGCCGGCGACCCGCGCCAGCAGCGCGGCCGAGGCCGTATTGACCTCCACCCCGACGGCATTGACGCAGTCTTCAACCCGCGCCTCCAGCGCCCGGGCCAGGCGGGCCTGGTCGACATCGTGCTGATACTGCCCGACACCAATCGCCTTGGGCTCAATCTTGACCAGCTCGGCCAGCGGGTCTTGCAGGCGGCGGGCAATAGATACCGCGCCGCGCAGGCTGACGTCCAGCTCCGGGAACTCGCGCGCGGCCAGCTCCGAGGCCGAATAAACCGAGGCCCCGGCCTCGCTGACCACCACTTTCTGCAGGCCGGGCCGCTTGAGCTGTTTGAGCAGATCGCCAGCCAGTTGATCGACCTCGCGCGAGGCGGTGCCGTTACCAATCGCAATCAACTCGACCTGATGGTCGCGACACAAGCGGCCCAGCACAGCCAGCGCCTCATCACGCCGCTTGTGCGGCGGCAGGGGGTAAATGGTGGCCGTTTCCAGCAGCTTGCCAGTGGGGTCGACCACGGCCACCTTGGTGCCCGTGCGCAGGCCCGGATCCAGACCCATCACGGCGCGCTGCCCGGCCGGAGCGGCCAGCAGCAAATCGCCCAGGTTGTCACCGAAAACGCGGATGGCTTCGGCCTCGGCACGCTCACGCGCAGCCACAAACAGCTCGACTTGCAGGGTCGTCAGCAGACGCGTCTTCCAGGCCAGCCGCGCGCCATCCAGCAGCCAGCCATCAGCCGGCCGACCGCGCTCGGCAATGCCCAGTGCGGCCGCCACGCGACCCACTCCTTCGACATGACCCGCTTCGGCGTCCCGACCGGGCTCCAGGGCCAGCGTCACCACCCCTTCGTTACGCGCCCGCAGCAGGGCGAGCATGCGGTGCGAGGGAATCCTGGCCAGCGCCTCGACGTGGTCGAAATAGTCGCGGTACTTGGCTCCTTCCTGCTCCTTGCCAGCGATGACGCGGGCGCGAATCTGGCCCACTTCGCCCAGCCAGGCCCGCAACTCTCCAACCAGATCGGCGTGCTCGCCGGCCCGTTCGATCAGAATCTGGCGGGCACCATCGAGGGCGGCCTTGACGTCGGCCACACCGCGCTCGGCAGATACGAACTGCTCGGCCTGACGCGCCGGATCCAGGCCCGGCTCGTCCAGCAATGCATCCAGCAGCGGCTCCAGCCCGGCTTCGCGGGCAATCTGGGCGCGAGTGCGTCGCTTGGGTTTGTAGGGCAGGTATAGGTCTTCCAGGCGCGCCTTGGTATCGGCGGCTTCGATTGCACTCTTCAGTGCATCGGTGAGCTGACCCTGCTCGGCAATGCCGGCCAGCACCGTGGCGCGGCGGCCCTCAAGTTCGCGCAGGTAGACCAGCCGCGTCTGCAGATCGCGCAGCTGGCCGTCGTCCAAACCGCCCGTGGCTTCCTTGCGGTAGCGTGCAATGAAGGGCACGGTCGCGCCTTCATCCAGCAGCGCAACGGCCGCGGCCACCTGCCCTGCCCGCGCCCCGACCTCACCCGCGATCTGGCGATAAATTCTCTCACTGACTGCCGCTGTGGCCAACATGCTCACTCCACCGTGGCTCAGGGTATGCCCAGCAGGTTTTTCAGGTTGGCGTCGGCATCGATGACCGGCTCGATCCTGCCCTCGCGCGAGGTGAACAAGGTGGTTACGCCGGGGCCGTGGCCTGCTGAATCGCTGCGGCCGTGCGAGATGATACCGATCGATACCGCACCACCCAGCCAGGTCCGGCCGTAAGAATGGTCGGCATCCATGATCGCCACGATATCGCCAAAACGCAGGGAGTGCAGGTTGTAGCGCTCGTTGACTTCCTCGTCGAACATCTGGATGTCGTAGTCGCCGGTAAACACATGATCCCGGCCCAGGCCGGAGCCCATGATCTTGGCCGGGATGGTATGGGTTACACCAATGCGCAGCTTGCCCTGCTCGGTAATACCCGCGCCGTTATTGTTGAGCGCCTCGATCAGCCTCGGGCTGCTGTTGAATACCCGGACACCCTCGATGTTGGTCAGGCGCATCCCGGCCCCAACGGTGCGAATCTGCATCAGGTTCCCGATGGCGAGATCGTAGTAAACATCGGGATCGAAATCGACCATGACATGCTCGACGCCGCCGTGCTTGCCAACTACCCAACCGGACGCCCCCGCCGCCGCGCCGTTCAGGATGCGGACTTCGTTGCCGATCATGCTCAGCGCATTGAGCGCCCGATTGTCGTTTCCGGTGCGGCTGCCGTCGCGCCCGAGGTTGTACAGGCTCACCGCCGGCTCGACGTGGTTGCCGGCCATGCGCACGGCACTGTCGCCGGTGCGGAAGTTGTAGGTAATCGAGCCGGTGCCGGGCAGCAAAACCACCTCCCCGTCGGCGTGGACGCGGTAAATGCTCGCGCGGATAGCCGGCGGCGCGATCTCGCCCTGGACCGCCTGGATGACCAGTTCGTCCTCGTTGAACTCGATGGGCTGCAAGGCCAGGGCGTTGGATTGCAAGATGACACCCAAGGCGAATACGGGCACGAACAGGGATTTCAGCTTGATCATGACTCTTGATGGGAATGGATCAGGGGTTGATGGTAACGGATCGTCGTGCTCTCTCATGTTCGACTCTGCTGACGGGCATCCCGGATAGCGTTGGCCTGGCAGCGAGGAAAGGAGTACCATCGGATTTGTAGGAAAAACGGCGCCCCGAGCCCAACCGGGGCATGCAACACAAGTCGGAAGCACTCTTCCGAGGGAGCAAAAACATGAATTGGTATCTAGCCGTCCTCAAGAGATACGCTGAATTTTCCGGTCGCGCCGGTCGTCCGGAGTTCTGGTGGTTCTTTTTGTTTCATTTCATCATTCTGATCGTGCTGGCCGTACTCGGGCAGCGATCTGGTTTATTCAATGTTGTCTACCTGCTGTACGCCTTGGGAACGCTGATTCCCTACATCGCCGTGTGCGTCAGACGTCTGCACGATACCGATAAGTCCGGATGGTTCCTGCTGATCGCTCTGATCCCTCTGGTGGGCGGGATTATCGTGCTTGTTCT
>SLJA01000167.1 GCA_007135355.1 Wenzhouxiangella sp. | reverse complement strand
GCCCGCGCAAGGCGGGCTGTTTTGATGATGGCGGAGAGGGAGGGATTCGAACCCTCGGTACGGGATAAACCGTACACTCACTTTCCAGGCGAGCCCGTTCGACCACTCCGGCACCTCTCCGAAACCTGGACCGGCGCAATGTTCCAACAGCGCCGGGTAGCCGCGTATTGTAGCTCAGTCTGCGCCGGGCACCAATCCCCTATTCGATCGCTCAAGGACTGACCGCATTCTCCCCGCGTGGCGGAATGGGCTGGGGCTCGGGCTGGATGACCGGCTCGGTGTCCAGGCGCTGCAGCAACTCCTGGACGGCGCGCTCGAGTTGGGCGTCTTCGCCGCGCCAGGTGGCGTGCGGCAGGTTGTCGACTTCGATGTCGGGCGCGACGCCGAAGCCTTCGACCAGCCAGTTGCCTTCGGCGTCGAACTGCGGGCTTTGCGCGGCGCGCAGGACACCGCGGTCGACCAGGCGATTGGTGTCGCTCAGCCATACGCCGGCCCCGGCGGTGCGTGTGCCGATTACCGGACCCAGCCCTAAGGTCTTGACCCCGGCGGCGAAGGTTTCTCCGTCGGAGTAGGTCAGCGGATCGATCAGCACGGCCAGGTGGCCACGGAAACTCTGCTGCTGGTTCCAAAACGGCTCGCCGTGCGGGCGCTGCCAGAACATCCACGCCCGGCGCATCAGATTGGCGATCACCCAGCTGTCGATATTGCCGCCACGATTGCGGCGCACATCGATGATCAGCGCCTCGCGGTCGATATTGGCGTAGAACTCGCGCGCGAAGTTGGCCATATCGCCCGCGCCCATGGCGTTGAGATGCAGGTAACCGATCCGCCCATCAGACAGCTCGTCGATGCGTTCGCGCCGGGACTGGATCCAGTCCTGGTAGCGCAGCGACCAGTCGGTAAAGGCGTTGACCGGCTCGACCACGGCGCTGCCGGTCTCGCGTCCGCGCACGAAATCCAGCCGCACCTGCTGGCCGGCCTGGTGATCCAGGCGCTGGGCCAGATCGGCCGGCGAGCGCACCGGGCGGCCGTTGACAGCGGTAATGATGTCACCCTCCCGCATGCCAACACCCGGACGCGCCAGCGGCGAGCGGGCATTGGGCAATTCCGGGTCGCTGTGGTAGATACGGGTCACGCGCAGGCCTGCATCCACCGCTTCAAACTGTCCGCCGAGGAAAGCCGGTGAACCCGATTCAGGCTCGCGCGCGTATTCGCCGCCGCGCACCTGCGAGTGCAGCACGCCCAGCTCGGCCACCATCTGGGCCAGCACATCGTCCAGCTCGCGTCGGTCGCCCACCCGCTCGACCAGGGGCTTGAAACGGTCGCGAATCTCGACCCAGTCCTGGCCACGCAGGTTCGGATCAAACAAGAAGTCGCGCTGCATGCGCCAGGCGTCAACAAACATCTGCCGCCACTCCAGTGCAGGCCGCACGGCCAGGCGCCAATCGCCCAGGCGCACCTGGTGGGGACTCAAGTCCGACGGCGGTCGCGCACCAACGTCGACAATGTGCATGGCGCCGGAGCCGACCCGATACAACATCCGCCGCCGGTCGGCCGACAGCTCAAAAAAGCTCACCCCCTCGACAAAGGTCTCCAGACTGGGCTGGTCAGGGCCGAAATCGATGGTGCGCAATGAAGTGCCGCTATCGTTGCGGTCGATCACAAACAGGCGCTCACGGGCCACCGCCAGGCTGCTGAAGTTGCCGGACTCCACGTCCACCTCGAACAGCCGATCGCGCAGATCCGCGAACTCGATCGCGACCGGATCATCACCCGGATCGTCCCGTTCACCGCTCAACTCGGTGCGCGGCGACAGCGGAAACACATTATCCGCCTGCAGGGCATAAGCATAAATCCGGGCGCGCCGGTCAAACATCGGCCCCAGATTGCGATCGCCCCAGGGGCTGCCCGGGGTGGCCCGGAAGTGGCGGTTGGAGAGAAAGAACAGCCAGCGGCCGTCCGGGCTGAAGCTGGGCGAGAAACTCTCATAGCGGTCGCTGCTGAGCACATGGCTGCGGCCGTTGTCGATTTCGATCAGCACCAGCTGGCGTCGCTGCTGGGCGGTGTCGGCCCGGCTGACGGCCAGCACGCGGCTGTCCGGCGACCACACGATATCGCTGTAGCCGGCGCCGTCGGAGTCTTCCAGCAGGCGGTTACGTTGGTTGCGCAGATCCAGTAGCCACAGCCGGCCGGGCCGGTCATGGTGGGCAATCCAGCGCCCGTCCGGAGAAACCACCAGACCTTCGCGCTGGCTGTTGCCGTCGTCGGTCAGGGCCTCGCCGCTGCCGGTGCCGTCGGCGCGGAAACGCCAGATTTCCTGCTCGCCGGTGGCATCGACAATGACATACACCCATTCACCATCCGGGCTGATGACCGCCTCGCGGGCGCGACTCTCCGCCGGCAGGGGCAGATCAATGCGCCGCACCACGCCGGTGCCGGCCAGGGCCACCTGGCCGCGGGCGGTCACGCTCACGCGCGCGGCATCCGGACTCAAGCGCGCGCTGTCGAGAAATTCCAGCGGGTTGTTCAACCAGCGCGTCAGGCCGGCGGAACGATCACTGCTGAGTACGATGTCCAGAACTCGGTCACTGCCGGCGGCAATGTCGAAACGACGCAGATCGGCGCCGTGCTGGTAAACGATCACCCCATCGGCCAGGCTGGGCGCACGCACTTCGAAGTCGCTGTGGAAAGTCAGCTGGGTCGGGTTGCCGCCGTCGGCGTCCAGGCGCCACAGGTTGGCCGCGCCGCCGTTGGCGTCGCTCAGCACATACAACTGCCCGTCCCACCACATCGGGCGCTCCAGGTTGCCGTCAAAACCGGGCAGCAGACGCTGGGCTTCCGCGTCGCGCTCGGGGTGGAAACGCCACAGCTGGGCCATGGCGCCGCCGCGATACTCGCGTGCGTTGTCGTTGGTCAGGGCCAGACCGAAACGGGTGAAGAAAATCGTGCCGTCATCGGCAAAGGCGGCTTCGCGCGCGTCCATCAGCGGCAGCTCGCGCACGTTCAGGGTGTCGGGGTCGACCGCCCGCAGCAGCGTGAACCAGGCCGGGCCGGGCACGTTGTTGGTCGCGTAAAGCACTTCGCCGTCCGGCGTCCAGCCCTGCACGCTGATCGACCCGCTCTCGAAGCTCAAACGGCGCGGCGCGCCACCGCTGACCGGCATGACATAAACCGCCCGGCCACCGCCATAGCTGCCGTTGAAAGCCAGCCAGCGCCCGTCCGGCGAAATGGCCGGCTCGATTTTGGCTTCGGCGTGCGTGGTCAGGCGCGCGGCCGCCCCACCCTGCAAGCCCACCGTCCATAAATCGCTCTCGGAAACGAACACGACGCGATCGGCGCCGGCCGCCGGCTGGTGGTAATAACCGCGCACGGCGGCCTGCGTGGCACCAGCCAGCAGGCCGCACGCAATCAGGAGCAACAAACCCCGATAAGACATGAACAACCCCATATTTTGGTTACAGATTTCTGATCAATGCAGCAGAGCCCAAGGATACCCCGAGCTGGTGGTTTGTTTATCAGCTTTTGAGAAGCTGTACATTAGTATAGTCATCGTACTCACGCCGGAACGCCTGTCCCCATGCCCGAAACTCAGCCGCTACACAACCTGCTTCAGCAACGCACTGATCTCTGGCGCGGACGACGGCGCCCGGCCGGGCAATCCGCCACCACCGGCCGCGCTGATCTGGACGCCTGGCTGCCCGACGGCGGCTGGCCGCACGCAAGCCTGACCGAACTGCTGCCCCGGCACCTGGGCGATGCCGAGCTGGAACTGCTGCTGCCGCTTTTGGCCGAGCAGACCCGGCAGGGCTGGCCGGTGCTGCT
>SLJA01000305.1 GCA_007135355.1 Wenzhouxiangella sp. | reverse complement strand
AGTCTCTGGCTGACCAGCAACCAGCGCCCCAACAGGAAAAACCCCAGGATCGACGGTACCCAGAACACCGCATTGCTGGCCAGAAACACACCGTCCCGCACGCGTTGGGCGACATTCTCTGACCAACGACCTTCGGTCTGAATCCGCAGCGCGCGGTCGACCTGTTCGCGCATTTCGACCACATCAGCCTCAAAACTGGCGATGATGCGTTCGTGTGCTTCGGGGTCGGCCTGGCTGGTCGCGGCGATGGACAAGGCGCCCAGCCAGACCAGCACCACCGGCAGCGCGAAAAATGCAATGGCCCACTTCCACAGCCGCTGGACCGGGGTCTTGCGGAACAACAGCACCATGATGAACGCGCACAGTGAGTAAACCACCAGGATGTCTCCGGCCCAGACCAGCAGCATGTGGCCCAGCCCGAACAACAGCAGGATGAACAATCGGCGCAGATACAAGCCCCAGAACGGAGCCTGTTTCTGGCTGGCCCGCTCGGCCATCAACGCAAAACCGGCGCCGAAAAGCATCGAAAACAGCGCATAGAATTTGCCTTCAGCGAGCGCCATGATCAGCCAGTCGACCACCAGACTGGCCCCCGACAGACCCGGCTCGGCACCCATGACAATCGCCTGGATGGGGCGCACAAACCATTCGAAATTGACCAGCAGAATACCCAGCAGGGCAAAGCCGCGCAGGACATCCAGATGCAGCAGGCGCTGCGAGGTGGGTTTCAATCGTTCTGCCATGGCCGCCCGGACCGCTCAGCGTGAATCAGCGTCCATTGTTCCTGTGCTTCGGGCGCGGATCAAGTGACGAAAGTCACGGTTTGTTCGGGCGCCCATTCGGTTTTGCGCCTATGCTGGAAAGGTGCATATGTATACCCAGCCCGGCGACCCAGCCCACCCGTGGAGAACATAGAACATGAAAGCCTTCGAAATTGACACCCGACTGGGTGAGATGCTGCTGGCAGACCGGGGCGACGGGCTGGCCGGCCTGTGGTTTCTCGACCAGCACCATTTTCCGCCGGAAGCGCCGCAATGGCGGCGCGAGCGCACGGCTGCGATCAGCGAAGCCGAAGACCAGTTGAATGAATATCTGGCCGGTGAGCGGCACTTCTTTGATTTGAGGCTCGCCGGACTCGGAACGGCATTTCAGCAGGCGGTCTGGCGGCGGCTGCAGGCCATCCCCTTCGGCCAGCGCCAAAGCTATGGGGAGATCGCCGCCAGCCTGGGCAAACCCGGAGCCAGCCGGGCCGTCGGCGCCGCCGTTGGCCGCAATCCCTGGAGCATCATTGTGCCCTGCCATCGCGTGATCGGCAGCCAGGGGCAAATGACCGGCTATGCCGGCGGTCTGGAGCGCAAGAAGCAGCTGCTGGCTCTGGAGCAAGCCGGAGCTCCCCGCGAATGACCGGCGCGTCCATGCCCTGCTCTGCAGAAGCGCCCTGAGGCCTTCGAGGCCCCCGTCGCAAGCTATCCCGACGATCCCGAGGGGAACCCGAAACGAGCGGGCGCGTCGAAAATTTGGCCTTCCGTCTTTGCGAGCACGTTTTCATGAACCAAACCGCATTCGTACGCGCCTGTTCGATCGCCAGCTTGCTTTTGCTGGTCGGCTGCGCCGATGCTTCGGATATCGCCTGGCTGGAGCGCATTGAGATCGACTCCGGTCAGGCCTTCCAGGGTCCGTGGCGCATGAACGAGTCGCAGTTTCTGTACGTCGATGACCCCAGCGTGGCCTTTGGCCCTGATGGAGAGACCGGCGTGGTGTGGGTCGACAATGCGCAGCGCGACGTGCTGTTTCAGATGCTGGAAGCCGACGGCTCAAAACGCTTTGCCGAGCCCGTCAACGTGTCGCGCACGCCGAACGTCTTTTCCTGGCTGCCGCGTTTTGTCTTTGGCGAAGAGGACGATGTCTTTGTGCTGTGGCAGGAGATTGTTTTTGCCGGCGGCTCGCACGGCGGCGAGATCTTCTTTGCCCGTTCGGAAGACGGCGGCGCCAGTTTTTCCCAGCCGATCAATCTGTCCAACACCACGGGCGGCGCGGGGAAGGGCCGTTTGACCCAGCAAATCTGGTCCAATGGCAGCCTGGACCTGGCGCGGCGCGCCGATGGCCGGCTGTATGCGGCCTGGACCGAGTTCTACGGCGCGCTCCATCTGGCCTGGTCGGATGACGGGGGCACAAGCTTTGCCGAGCCGGTGCATGTTGCGGGCCATTTCGAAGTCCCGACGCGCGGGCCGGCACTGGCGCTGGGGCCGGACAGCGAGGTCTGGCTGGCGTGGACGGTGGGCGAGGACGCGGCGGCCGATATTCACGTCGCCCGCTCCCGCGACGGCGGGCAGAGTTTCGATGCGCCGATGATTGTCGACTCCGGGCAAGCCCACGCCGATGCGCCCGCGCTGGCCGTCGGCTCTGACGGCATCCTGCATCTGGCCTTCGGCGAAAATCCGCCGGGTTTCCGCGGCCTGCCGCGCATCCGCTATACGCGGTTGAGCGTGGGCGGTGATGGCTTCGAGCCGCTACGCACGCTGTCCAACGAAGATTTTGGCGCCAACTATCCGGCCCTGGTCGCTGCAGCCGATCGCAGCATTCTGGTCAGCTGGCGGCAGTTTCCCAGCCCGCGCTCGCGCCCGCTGGGCATGGGCTTTGCCCTGTCAACAGACGGCGGCGAGCGCTTTTCAGCACCTGAGGTGATTCCGGGCAGTGATGATCCGGCACTTGGCTTCAACGGCAGCCTGCAGGGCCTGCTGATGGCGCCGCTGGCCATGGACGATTCCGGTCGCGTAGCGGTGGTCAACAGCACCTTCCTGCCGGGCGAGCGCAGCGCGATCTGGTTGCAGAAAGGCCGATTCAAAAACCAGCCCGAATGATTGTTCGGGCTGGTGAGGCAAGCCGCTGATCAGGAGGGCGTCTCTGGATCGCTGGCCTTGTGTCCGATCAGCCGGCGCATGACCAGCGGCCACAGCATGGAGACCAGGCCAAACAGCATGAGCACGCCGCCCGGCATCCACCACAGCCGATCGCTGACCGCATAGCCCAGGACAACGACCGCGATGCCGGTCACCATTACCGCCAGCCCGCTCTCGGCCGCCGGGGCGGCGATCAAGGGTTTCAGGCCGGCAGCCCTGCGCATGCCGTTGAGTTCACCCAATCCATACAAGGTCAGGGCGCTGATCAGGAAGGCCGTGCCGGCCACCAGCAGGACCGGATTCAGGCCAGCAAAGAGCCCGACAATCAATATGAACGTGCCGACCCCCATCAGGCTCACCCATACAGCCTGATTTTCGCCGTGCGGCAGGACGGCAGTTGCGCCACCGGCGCACAGTCGCCCCAGCGGCACATCGAACGCCGCCGCCAGGCTCAGCTTGGTCTCGCGCGAGCCTCGGCCTTCGGCCTCCACGCGCTGTATGGTGCGCAAGCTCAAACCCGCGACTTCAGCCAGGTGTTCCTGCGACCAGCCGCGCGCTTCGCGCAGGCTGCGGACTTGATCGGCGTTGATGCTCATGTCGTGAATCATAGTGTGCTCTCCTTGCGAATGGGAGGGTCCAGCCTGCCCAAAGCCGCAAGCGCAGGCCACGACACGGCCACGTCAGATTGCCGCCAGGGACGTGTCAGCACCCTGACAGCGCGTTTTCCAGGCGTCGTTCCTGGCCACCGGCAGAGGATTGCCAACCCGGGCTATCCAGCGGGGATTCATTCAGCACCGGGCCTGGGGATTTTTACCTGTTGCATGGTGAGTTTTGCCGAAACACCTTCGCCGGCGTAATAATCGCCCCAAAAAACATTCGTGAACTCCGACACTTGACATAATCGTCCCAATTTGGCCTGAATATTGCT
>SLJA01000128.1 GCA_007135355.1 Wenzhouxiangella sp. | reverse complement strand
GCGAAGGTCTGCCGGACGCCGAGATCGTCGAGTGGCTGGTATCCGAAGGCGACGAGGTCAAGCTCGATCAGCCGCTGGTGTCGATGGAAACGGCCAAGGCCGTGGTCGAGGTGCCCAGCCCGTACACCGGCCGCGTGATCAAGTTCTACGGTCAGGCCGGAGACGTGATCCAGACCGGGGCGCCGCTGGCGGAGTTTGCCGTCGAAGGCGAGGACAGCGCAGCCGTCGAGGAAGCGCAGTCGATCCCCGAGACAGCGGCGGACAGCGCCCCGGCGCCCGAGTCCACGGATGCCACTAAAGACGGAGGTGACGATCGCGACAACTCGACTCCTGCTGAAGCCGCCTCGGCCGAACGCGACGACAGCGGCACCGTAGTCGGCAACGTGCAGGCCGGCAACGAAGTACTGCGCGAACAGGCCGCCGACATCGGCGGCATCAAGGTCACCCCGGCGGTGCGCGCGCTGGCACGCAAGCTCAAGGTCGACATCCGCCGGGTCCGGCCCAGCGGCGCCGAGGGCGTGGTCACGGCCGGCGATGTGCGCCAGGCCGCCGCGGACGGCAGCGCGGCACTCGGTGCCACCCCGGCCAGCCAGCCTGCCGCCGATCGCAGCAGCGCTAGCCCGGCCCAGCCGTCCGCACCACGCCCGGCGCCGGCGCCCAGCCCGCGCGCCGAACCCAGCGGCGAATGGGAGCCGATCCGCGGTACGCGCCGAACCATGGCGCGGGTGATGAGCGAGTCGCACCGCTCCATCGTCCCAACCACCTTGATGGATGATGCCGACATCCACGCCTGGCGTCCAGGCGAAGACATCACTGCGCGCCTGATTCGCGCGCTGTGGGCCGGGGCTCGCGCCGAGCCCGGCCTGAACGCCTGGTATGACGGCGACAACGGCGTGCGTATGATCCACAAGAATATGCACGTGGGCATGGCGGTGGATACCCCCGATGGCCTGTTCGTGGCCGCGTTGCGCAACGTCAACCAGCTCGACCGGCAGCAACTCCGGGGCGAGATCAACCGCCTGCGCGAGAATGCCGCCAACCGCTCCATCCCGCCGCAAGACCTCAAGGACTACACCATCATCCTGTCCAACTTCGGCAAGTTCGCCGGTCGCTACGCCACGCCGGTGATCACCCCGCCCTGCGTGTCCATCGTCGCCGCCGGCGCGCTGCGCCACGAGGTGGTGCCGGTACTGGGCGGTCTGGAAGTCCACCGCATGATCCCACTGTCGCTGACCTTCGACCATCGCGCCTGCACCGGCGGCGAGGCCGCGCGCTTCCTCAAGGCCATGCTCGACGACCTGGCTCGCCCGGAATGAATCGACACGTTGCGCCCAGCATGATCATCGGCGCCTGCGAGTGGATCGCGCTGCCGGAACTGGGCATCGAGCGCCTGCGTGCCCGGGTCGATACGGGGGCCAAGTCCTGTGCCCTGCATGCCAGCCATATCGAACCGTTCGAAAAGGACGGCGCGGACTGGGTGCGCTTTCGCGTCTACCTGGGATTTCCCAAGGCCAGGGCCGAACGCTACTGCCAATCGCGGCTGAAGGCAGTGCGCAGCGTGCGTTCGACTTCGGGCGAGAGCGAGAAGCGCTACACCATTCGCACCCCCATCATCATCGGCCACTCGCGCTGGCTGGTCGATGTGACTCTGGCCGACCGCGGCAAGATGCGCTATCGCATGCTGCTGGGCCGCAAGGCCATGGAGAACCACGCCCTGGTCTACCCGGCGCGCACCTTCCTGCAGGGTCAGCCACGCCTAGACGCTGTTGCCTGAACCAACTGGAGCAAAAATCATGCGCATTGCTATTTTGTCTCGCAACCGCAAGCTGTACTCCACTCGCCGACTGGTCGAGGCGGCCGAGCAGCGCGGTCACGAAGCTCGGGTCGTGGACACCCTGGGCTGTTACATGAGCATCGCCTCTCATCGGCCGACCATCCACTACCGGGGCAAGCAGCTTGAGCCCTTTGATGCCGTCATACCGCGCATCGGCGCCTCGATCACCTTTTACGGCACGGCCGTGCTGCGCCAGTTCGAGATGATGGGCACCTTCCCGCTCAACGAGTCGGTCGCGGTCAATCGCTCGCGCGACAAGCTTAGGTCCCTGCAGTTGCTGTCGCGCCGAGGCATCGGCCTGCCGGTGACGGGCTTTGCCCGTCAGCTCGGCGATATCGGTGACCTGATCGAGATGGTCGGCGGCGCACCACTGGTGGTCAAGCTGCTGGAAGGCACCCAGGGCATCGGCGTGGTCCTGTGCGAAACGCGCAAGGCCGCTGAATCAGTGCTCGAAGCTTTCATGGGCCTGAACGTCTCGATCATGGTGCAGGAGTACATCAAGGAAGCCGGCGGCGCCGACATCCGCTGCTTTGTGATCGGAGACAAGGTGGTGGCCGCCATGAAGCGCCAGGCCAAGCCCGGCGAATTCCGCTCCAACCTGCATCGCGGCGGCACCGCCGAGCTGATCCGGATCACTCCGCAGGAGCGCTCGGTGGCCGTGCGCGCGGCCAAGATCATGGGCCTGAACGTGGCCGGCGTCGACCTGCTGCGCGCCAATCACGGTCCGGTGGTGATGGAAGTCAACTCCTCTCCCGGCCTGGAAGGCATCGAATCGGCCACCGGCAAGGATGTCGCCGCCATGATCATCGGCTTCCTGGAAAAAAACGCCCGCGAGGGCAAAACGCGCACGCGCGGCAGCGGCTAAACCTTCGCCGCTCCGCGCTTCGGCCGCCCGACTTCATAGCCGAACCAGACGGCAACCATCCATCCGACGACGGACAGGACGAGGTAGGCGAGCAGCGCCGCCGGCCGCCCTGCCTGCAGCAGCAGCAGGCTTTCCAGGCTGAACAACGAGAAGGTGGTGAAGCCGGCGCAGAAACCGGCTGTAACGAATACGCGTCGCCCCAGCGGATCGTTCAGCCGACCGCCAGGCAGGTTGAGCGCGAAGTACAGCCCGACCAGGAAGGAGCCGGCCAGGTTGGCGATCAGCGTCGGCCAGGGGAAACTGTCACCCCACCAGGCATACCCGGCCACCGACAGCAGATAGCGGGCCAGCCCACCCAGCGCACTGCCGGCGGCCACCGCTCCGTAGTGCGCGGGCAGCGCGTTCATCCGCTCAAGAAACCGGCGAGAACGAAGCCCAGCGCCGTCAAGGGCAGGCCGAGGCCCAGGCTGAGTAACACGTAGACGACCGCGAGGCGGGTTTTACGCTCTTGCAGCAGTTCCAGGGTCTGCAGGCTCAGCGCCGAGACCGTGGTGTAGCTACCCAGCAGACCGACCAGGAACAGAGCGCCGGCCAACCCGACCGCACCGCCCAGGCCCTGGTACCAGAAGCCGCCCAGCAGACCTGCCAACGAAGCTCCGGACAGGTTGACCAGCAACGTGCCCCAGGGCAGGCCAGCGCCGAGACGGTGCATGGCCAGCCGGGTGATGAAATGGCGCAAGACCCCGCCGGTCGCAGCCCCGCACAGCACGGCCAGCAGGGTCAGCGGGTGCAGCAGGGATGCCGCCATCAAGCCGTGGCGATGTGTAACTCGAGGGGAGGCAGTCCTTCGACCTCGGCCTCCACCCGGTCGCCCCGCTGCAGCGGACCGACGCCGGCCGGCGTGCCGGTGAAGACCAGATCACCCGGCTGCAGGGTGACGCGCGCCGACAGCAGGGCCAGCAGTTCGCCAACGTTCCAGATCATGTCGCGCAAATGCGCGCTCTGGCGCCGCTCATCGCCGACCCACAGGCTGATCCGCGCATCCGGCGACGGCGACCACCGCTCGGCCGGCACCAGCAGGCCCAGCGGCGCCGACTGGTCGAAGGCCTTGCTCATCTCCCAGGGGTGACCGGCGGCCTTGGCCCTG
>SLJA01000090.1 GCA_007135355.1 Wenzhouxiangella sp. | reverse complement strand
TCAAGGTGTAATGGGTATAGTTCTCGGCGTCGGAGTCATCAAATGCGGTTCGACCAACCAGGAAACCGAGGCTGAATTCATCGGCCAGCGGCACGTCGATACCAGCGTAGAAGTACATGTCGCCGGTCTCCAGCGCCGAATCACTGGAGTCATTGACCACGTAGGCTGCGCCGATGGAAAAAAGGCTGTAGCTGAATTCGCCGTAAATCTCGCCGAAATCCGCGCTGTCCGGGGCATCAGGGTAAGCGTAATAGAGGTAGCCGAAGTCGTAGCCCAGTCCATTGTCCAGTTCATTGGCAAAACCCAGATAGAGATCCAGTTCATAGCTGGTGCCGTCGCCGAAATCGACGTTCGAGGCCCAGGTGCCGACGTAGAAGCCGGTGGGTGATTCCCAGTCCAGCCCGCCCTGTACGGCAGCACCGCCGTCGGTTTCGGAAAAACCTCGAAAGTAGTAATTCGACACCACGCCGATGTTGGCGCTGAGCTCAGCGCGGGCTTCGGCAGCAGTACCGGGGTTGAACGCTACCACGAGCAGCAGCGCGGCGGCAGAGATTTTCGTTGTGTATTTGATCATGCGACTCGCTCCTTGGTGAAGTCCGGCACGCCCAGTGCGGCCTACTTGTGCAATGCACCAACTGTGCCATGTTGATTCTTAACAAGAAAATCAGATGGTTATGCTGAACCGTAGCCAGCAGCGGCGCCTGGGTTGATGAGAAAGCGCGCAGTGGGCCGCGGCGGCTGCTGTTTTTTCTTGCAACCGGGGTTTGATTCCTCTCGGCAATTCGAGCCTTGCCGGCCGGGTTTGTTTTTGTGCACTGCGCAAAATTGATGCAGCGCCCCGGTCGATTGCTGAGATACAAAGCAGTCGCTATCTCAGAGTGATTTTTCTACCTCAATTAAATCAGGGGGTTGCTGCTGATGGCTGTTTGGCACGCGGGTTGCTTTGTTCATCCGTGAGGGCGCAATGCCGGCCCGGGAGATTGCTCGATGTAGGACACACGGGCCTGCGGGCCGAAGCCAGCAACAGGAGATGTGGGATGAAATTGATCACAGCCATCATCAAGCCGTTCAAGCTCGATGAGGTCCGTTCGGCCCTGGAACAGGCCGGTGTACAGGGACTCACCATCACCGAGGTCAAGGGTTACGGGCGTCAGAAGGGACACACGGAGCTCTATCGCGGCGCTGAATACAAGATCGACGCCTTGCCCAAGGTCAGGCTTGAAGTCGCGGTCAAGGACGAGGAGCTTGAATCCATTACCGATGCCATCCTGGCCAGCGCCCGCAGCGGCAAGGTCGGCGACGGCAAGATTTTCGTGACCTCGCTGGAGCAGGTGATTCGCATCCGCACCGGCGAAGTCGACGAAGCCGCGCTATAGCGCACCACCAGCCAGGGAGAAGAATTCATGGAAGCGACTCTGATCGAAGTCCAGTACGCGCTGGATACTTTTTATTTCCTGATGTGCGCCGTGCTGGTCATGTGGATGGCCGCCGGATTCACCATGTTGGAATCCGGCCTGGTGCGCTCGCGCAACACGGTCGAGATTCTGACCAAGAATGTGGCGCTTTACGCCATTGCTTGCCTGATGTACATGATCGTCGGCTACAACCTGATGTATCCGGATTCGGGCAATGGCTTCATACCAGGCTTGAGCTTTTTCCTGGGTGGTGACAACACGCTGGACGAAGTTCTGGCCAGCGCGGGTGAGATCTATTACTCCAACCTGGCCGATTTCATGTTCCAGGTCGTGTTCGTGGCCACCGCCATGTCCATCGTCTCCGGCGCGGTGGCCGAGCGCATGAAGCTGTGGGCCTTCCTGGTCTTTGCCGTGTTCATGACCGGCCTGATCTATCCCATCCAGGGTTACTGGAGCTGGGGCGAGGGCTTTCTGGATGGCCTCGGCTACAGCGACTATGCCGGCTCCGGCATCGTCCACATGGCCGGTGCCACCGCGGCGCTGGCCGGCGTGCTGCTGCTGGGTCCGCGCAAGGGGAAGTACGGCCCGAATGGACAGATCAACGCCATCCCGGGCAGCAACCTGCCGCTGGCCACGCTGGGCATGTTCATCCTGTGGATGGGCTGGTTCGGTTTCAACGGCGGCTCCGAGCTGATGGTGTCGAATGTCGAGTCGGCCAACAACGTGGCCAAGGTTTTCGTCAACACCAACTTGTCCGCTGCCGGCGGTCTGGTCACGGCATTGATTCTGGCCCGCCTGGTATTCGGCAAGGCTGATCTGACCATGGCGCTGAACGGCGCACTGGCCGGCCTGGTTGCCATCACCGCCGAACCGCTCACACCTGCGCCGCTGCTGGCTGCGGTGATCGGCGGCGTTGGCGGTGCCATCGTGGTGTTCTCCATTGTCGGCCTGGATCGGCTGAAGATCGATGACCCGGTCGGCGCCATTTCGGTACACGGCGTGGTCGGCATCTGGGGCGTGCTGGCGGTCTTGCTGAGCAATGACGAGGCCACCCTGCTCGGCCAGCTCGCCGGCCTGGCCGCGATCTTTGCCTTTGTTTTTGTGGCCAGCCTGATCGTCTGGGCCGTGATCAAGGCCGCCATGGGCATCCGCGTTGATGAAGAAGATGAGTTTTCCGGGCTGGACATGGCCGAATGCGGCATGGAAGCCTACCCGGAGTTTGTTTCGACCAGGGCTGATTGATTCAGCAGGGGCCGGCGCCTCCCTCCTCTCTCTACCCCGATAGCATTGCGCCGTCTCTTTTCTGGTCCAACCCCGGCGGGACTTCCCGCCGGGTTCTTTTCGAAGGAATTTTCTTAAAGACGCTCGGTCAGCACTGTGGTGTAGGCCATGCCGCCCATCTGCGGCGGCAGGCGGCCTTCGGACTTGACTGTGGTGCGCGGACCGTCTTTGTCCAGCCACACGGTTTGATCGCCGCCTTCGCCGTCGAGCGCGCGCAGGCTGACCCGCCAGGTCTCGAAGCTGCCGGCCGGCACCTCGATGGTTTCCGACCCTTCCACCTGCACGCTGAAGAAGCGCACGCGCTGCTGGGCGCCGATTTCGGCCAATCGCACCGAAGTCCGGTAGCCTTCACCTAGCCGCATGGAAGCCAGCACAGCTTCCAGCCCGGACTCGCCGGCGAAGATGGGCGCGTCCAGATCAACATTGATCGGAATGGTTTGACCCCCGGCCTCAATGGCGCCGGTGAAGGCGCGTGCATCGAAGTCCACCTCGATGGTTGCGCCGGGTTGCCGCACGCGACGCTGGATGGGGCGCAAGGAGTTGGGCTGCAGCAGCAACTCATCGGTGATTTCGCCCATCGGCGTGGCCGAAGTCGAAACGATGCGTAAGCGCGGAGTGCCCTCGTCTTCGATCTGCTCGATAGAGCGCGTGGCCTCGATACTCATTTCCTGACCGCCCATGTTAATGGTGGTCAGATAGCCGAAGCGGCCCATGGCCAGCTGCTCGACATCGACCGGCGGCAAAGGCAAGGTGCGCGCGGTGTCCAGCTCGCCGGCCAGCTCCGGCATTTCCACCGTGTCCACATCCACCGTGATGGCGGCCAGCCGTTCGGCCACCTCCTCGGGCATGTCGGCCTGGTAACGCCCGCCCAAGTGCTGGGCCAGGAACTGCTCGATGCGGGCGAACATGGCGATGCGGTTGATGCGCTGGGCGAAGCCGTGGCCTTCGTCCGGGGCCAGAATGTATTCCACCGGCAGTCCAGCCTCGCGCATGGCGACCACGATCTGGTCGGCCTCGCTTTGGCGCACGCGCGGGTCGTTGGCGCCGTGCACGATCAGCAGTGGGCGCTGGATGTTTTCAACATGGTTGATCGGCGACTGGCGCTCGAGCTGGGCGCGGCCCTCCTCGGTGTCCGGGTCGCCCACGCGCAGGGT
>SLJA01000111.1 GCA_007135355.1 Wenzhouxiangella sp. | reverse complement strand
TCGACCTGCGGTGGGCAAGGGCAGGTGCGGATGCAGCAGGGAATTTTCTCGGTTCAGCAGACCTGCCCCACCTGTGGCGGCAGCGGTAGGGTTATTAAGGACCCATGCGATGTCTGTCAGGGCAGTGGCCAAGTGCGGGAAACGCGCACCCTGCAGGTCAAGATTCCGCCCGGCGTTGGTGAAGGTGATCGTATTCGCCTGGCCGGCGAGGGTGCTGCCGGTGCCCAGGGCGGGCAGGCGGGCGACTTGTACGTCGACATCCACGTGCGTCCGCATCCCCTGTTCCAGCGCGACGGTGATGATTTGTTCTGCGAGGTGCCGATCCCGATCACCACGGCGGCCCTGGGGGGTGAATTGAAGGTGCCGACGCTGGATGGCTCGGTCATTCTCAAGATCCCGGCCGAGACCCAGACCGGCAAGCTGTTCCGCCTGCGCGGCAAGGGCGTGCAGTCGGTGCGCAGCCGCAGTACTGGCGACCTGCTGTGCCAGGTGGCTGTGGAGACCCCGGTCAACCTGACCCGGGCGCAGAAGGACCTGTTGCGCGAATTCCAGAATTCCTTCGAGGACAACGACCACCACAATCCGGAGACCAGCCGCTGGACCGATCGGGTCAAGGGCTTCTTCGATCGCATGGGATTCTAGGACCCACTGTGCGCATCCTGCTCAGCGGCAGCAGCGGCGTGATCGGCCGGCACCTGGTCGAGCTGATCGAGGCCGATGCGGCGCTGTCGCTGAGCGGTGCGGCGGATCGCGAGCACTTCTTCGACGATTCGGCCGACGGCGATGTGCTGATCGATTTTTCGCATCCTGAACTGACCCGGCGCAGCCTGGAATTTGCCGCGCGACGAAAAATCCCCGCGGTCATCGGCACGACCGGCCTGGACGAGGCCTGTCTGCGCGCCATCGAGCAGGCCGCGAACCGCATCCCGGTGTGCGTGGCGGCGAATTTCAGCCTTGGCGTCAACCTGCTGCTGGCGCTGGCTGCGCGCACCGCTGCATCCCTGGGGCCGGAGTACGAAATCGAAATCAGCGAGATTCATCATCGGCGCAAGCTGGATGCACCTTCCGGCACGGCACTAGCGTTGGGGCAGGCGGTGGCCAAGGCGCGCGGGCTGGACCTGGACGGCGTGCGGGTGGATGATCGCAGCCGGCACCGGGCGCCACGCCAGCCGGGTGAGATCGGGTTCCAGGCGATTCGCGGCGGCGATGTGGCCGGCGAGCATACCGTCTACTTTCTCGCCGACGGTGAGCGCCTGGAGTTGACCCACCGCGCGACCGACCGCCGAATTTTCGCCCGCGGGGCCCTGCTGGCGGCAGAAAAATTGGTCGGACGCCCCCCGGGTCGTGTAGACTTCGCCTCCTTGGTGCTCGACGGTTTCTGAGCGAGCGTTTTCGGCTGAGATTGGCTTATTAGAGATTGACAAGCGGTGCAGAATTGCTAAAATGCACGGCTTGATCTGGGGCCATAGCTCAGCTGGGAGAGCGCTACAATGGCATTGTAGAGGTCGGCGGTTCGATCCCGCCTGGCTCCACCAGAATTCGACCTAGGCACGATGTTTTACGGTTTAGTCCCCATCGTCTAGAGGCCTAGGACACCGCCCTTTCACGGCGGCGACCGGGGTTCGAATCCCCGTGGGGACGCCAAAATAAAAGAGCCCGCCTTGCGCGGGCTCTTTTATTTTGCCCTCCCCAATGCGGGATCGAACCCCATAATTTCCGCCAAAACCCGCAGCGAAAGCGCAAACTATGCGCATGTCCAAAGCACCCCCAGCCGAAACGCCCATCCCCATCGAGCCCCAGCCCGATTCCACCACCTGCGGCCCGACCTGCCTGCATGCCGTCTATCGGCATTTCGGGATGGATATTCCGCTGGGCCAGATCATCGAGGAAATCGAGCGTCTGGACCACGGCGGCACGCTGGACGTGTTCCTGGCCAACCACGCGTTGGCTCGGGGTTTCAAGGCCACCATCTACACCTACAACCTGGAAGTCTTCGATCCGACCTGGTTTGCCGACCGGCGCACCGACCTGGCCGCCATGCTGACCGCCCAGGCGCGCTGCAAGCGGCGCGAAAAGCTGCGGATCGCCACGGCCGGCTACCTGGATTATCTGGCTGCCGGTGGCGAGATTCGCTTTGCCGACCTGAACCGGGCCTTGCTGCGTCGGCTGCTCAAGCGCGGCGATCCGATCCTGACCGGCTTGAGCGCTACTTACCTGTTCCGCACGGCGCGCGAGTGGGGGCCGGACGACGAGGACGACGATGTTCGCGGCGAGCCGGTCGGACACTTCGTGCTCCTGAGCGGCTACGACCGCAAGACCCGCGAGGTCCTGATTGCCGATCCGATGCACCCCAATCCGCAGGGCAGCCAGAACTACCGCGTGCATATCGACCGCGTGCTGGGCGCCATCCTCCTGGGCGCGCTGACCTATGACGCCAACCTGCTGGTGATGCGGCCATGCGTCAGCTGATCGTTGTCAGTCGCCTGGAGGACTGGCCGCTGGATTTGCCGGGGGTCGAGAAGCTCACCGCCCGCGATTACCTGACCCAGCCGCAGTGGTCGGCACTGCGCTCGGCACGGGTCTACAACCTGTGCCGCAGCTACCGCTACCAGACCAACGGCTATTACGTTTCCTTGCTGGCGGCAGCGCGCGGCCACAAGCCGCTGCCGGCCATCAACACCATCCAGGACTTCAAGTCGCGCAACGTCTTGCGCCTGGCGCTGGCCGAACTGGGGCGGCTGGTCGAGCAGAGTCTCAAGACCCTGCAGTCCGACGCCTTCGTGCTCAGCATCTATTTCGGTCGCAACCTGGCCCGTCGCCACGACCGCCTCTCGCGCGCGCTGTTCGGGCTGTTTCCGGCGCCGCTGCTCAAGGCCGAGTTTCTCCGGCTGGAAGAGGGATGGGTCCTGCGCCGGCTGTCGCCGATGGCCTGGAGCGAAATCCCCGAGGCCCATCGGGACTTCGTCGTCGAGGCCGCCCAGAGCTACTTCGCCGGCTATCGGCCGAAACGCCGACCCCGGCGCGCGCCGCGCTTTGACCTGGCCATGCTGGTCAACCCGGCCGAGAAGGCGCCGCCGTCCGATGAACGCGCGCTCAAGAATTTCGAACGGGCCGGCGAGGAGGTCGGCTTCGGCGTGGAGCGAATCGAGCCGCAGGATATCGGCCGTCTGGCCGAGTTCGACGCCCTGCTGATCCGCGAGACCACCTCGGTCAACCATCACACCTTCCAGTTTGCCCGCCGCGCGCTGGCCGAAGGCCTGGAGGTCATCGACGACCCGGACTCGATTGTCAAATGCACCAACAAGGTCTACCTGGCCGAGTTGCTGCAGCGCCACCAGATCGCCGCACCCAGGACCGTGCTGGTCCATCGTGACAACGCGGACGAGATCGAGAAGCAGCTGAATTTTCCGGTGGTGCTCAAGCAGCCCGACAGCGCCTTCTCGGTCGGTGTGGTCAAGGTCGATTCGAGCACGGAACTGGCGGCCACGCTGCCGGGTCTGCTGAAGCATTCCGAACTGATCGTCGCCCAGGCCTACGTGCCGACGGCCTTCGACTGGCGGGTCGGGATCATCGACGGTCGTCCGCTGTATGTGTGCCGTTACCACATGGCCCGGGGCCACTGGCAGATCATTCATCACCAGGGCGAGCGCACTCGCCAGGGCAACGCCGACGCGCTGGCCGTCGCCGATGCGCCCAGGGCGGTGGTCAACACCGCCCTGCGCGCTGCCGGGCTGATCGGCAAGGGGCTGTACGGCGTGGATTTGAAGGAGGTCAACGGCAAGATCATGGTGATCGAGATCAACGACAATCCGTCGATCGACAGCGGGGTCGAGGACGTCATTCTCAAGGGCGGCCTGTACCGGCAGATCATGCAGGTCATGT
>SLJA01000195.1 GCA_007135355.1 Wenzhouxiangella sp. | reverse complement strand
GGGCATGCATGCCGTTTGCCTGCAGCATGAGGTCGACCATCTGCAAGGGAGGCTCTTCATAGATCGCCTGTCCTTTTTCCGCAGAATGCTGCTGCGCCTGAAGTTTCGTCGCGCTTGATCCGGAGGTACGGGCCGTCAGTCTGGCCCTTTCGAATCCTGCTGCCTGGGTTCGGTCTCCGTGGCGGAGTTGGCTTCGGGACGTACTGGAACGCCCGCCGGCTCAGGAGTGCCGGCTTCTGTTGGCGTGGCATTGCTTGTAGCCTTGGCGCGGTTGGCCGCCGACATCGCCTTTTGCCGCGCATGCATCTCGCTGGTCACCTGTTTTACCACCCGCATTCTGTAGATGAACAGCGCGGCGAGGACCAGGCCATACGGGACGAAAAGAAGTGGAAAAAAAGGAACGCCGAGCCCCAGGTGCAGCCCGGCAAGGACCACCAGGAAGGTGGTCATCAGGTCGCCAATGACGCGAGGAAGGTCCGACCTTGAACGGGTGCGCCGGTAGCGGAAGAGGCCGCCCAAGAGAAAGACCACCGCGATTAAAAGGAATACAGCCCAGACGGCTGTCCCGCCGCGGATGAGGTCGAGTAGTGTCATCGTGGTTCCTGTCGGTGCGGAGGATGGAGCATGTAGAGGTCGTCGCGGCCTTGCAGAACCGTGCGCTCGGGCTGAGGGTCCTGCATCGCCGGATGCGTCTTTCGATTTACGTTCTTGCGTAGGATGGGTGAACCTTCGAAGGCTGTCAAGGTTCTGGCGGGACTGCACACACAAGCAATTTTTTCCTTGAGTGCTTGCTTGATCGGACCACTAGTCTCCCGCCGAAAATCCTTGACAAAATCTTCACGCCTTGTATGATGGTCACTAAAGAAAGCGCCACTATTTTCGAGTGGCCAAAGCGACAAAAGATTTTGAATCTCAGGAACAATCACTCAAAAAAGTTCGGTGCCAGGTGCTGGCTCTGAGACTTCTTGCGCTGCTCCATGCCTTGACTCGGCTTCGTGCTTTCAGAAGCTCAACGATCGGTCGCGCGGAAACCTGTCCCATCCTGAGTCGTATCTTTTTCAGTCCTGCATTGAGCACTACTGATCGCTTGCTTTGGTCAACGAGTTTGCCCGCCTCACCCAGTCTTGGCATTTCGCATCCGTCGCCTGAGCGCGCTGATGCAACATCCTTAATTTCGCCGGCCCGCGTTCGCACCGACGAGCGGGCCACTTTGTGTGCGGGTATTTTAAGTATTAGGGAAATCTAATTGACCTCAGTCAAGCGCTTGACAGAGCAATGAGCGTATAAAGGTTTCCGAGAGAAAAGAATTTGTCGACGCGATGTCGAAAATGCCCGCCGCGGGGCTAATGCGCGGAACCGTCCGATAGGGCCTTTAAAGGAGAGTAAATATGGACAAGCAGAACCAATCGATATCGGGTCTGACTGAACAGGAAGCCAAGGAGTTCCACAAGATCTTTGTGGTCAGCTTCGTGGTGTTCGTCGCCATTGCGATTATCGCTCACATACTGGCATGGCAATGGCGGCCGTGGTTACCGGGTCCTGAAGGTTATGCAGTGATCGACTCTGCTGCAGCCGCTGTCAGCTCATTCATTGCATCAATTGGTTAGGAGAATCATCATGTGGCGTATATGGCTTATTTTCGATCCTCGCAGAGTTCTTGTCGCACTGTTCACATTTCTGTTCGTGCTGGCAATTCTGATTCACTTTGTATTGTTGAGCACCGATCGTTTCAACTGGTTAGACGGCCCATCAACGAGCACTGCCGTGCCCGCGCAGATGATCTCTGTCGAGCATGTGCGCAGAGACGTAGTCTAGTCTCCGGAAGAGCGGGGAGCTTGGCTCCCCGCTGAGCCGATTGGTGGGTTTTGGTCTTGAAGATTAAGGAGGCGCAGCCATGTCAATGCTGAGCTATGAAAAAAAATACCGCGTGCGTGGCGGCACTCTGATTGGTGGTGATCTGTTCGACTTCTGGGTCGGTCCATTCTATGTGGGCTTTTTCGGAGTCACCACTCTATTCTTCTCGCTACTTGGCACTACTCTGCTTATTTACGGTGCAGCTATAGGCCCAACCTGGGTGCTATGGCAAATCAGCATTGCTCCTCCTGATCTGAGTTACGGGCTTGGCTTTGCGCCGCTGAAGGAGGGTGGGCTCTGGCAGCTGGTGACGATCTGCGCTATCGGCGCATTTGTATCTTGGGCGTTACGCGAAGTTGAAATCTGTCGCAAGCTCGGGATTGGATATCATGTGCCGATTGCATTCGGTGCAGCGATCGTTGCCTACGTCACCCTGGTGGTGATCCGACCCGTGTTGATGGGGGCCTGGGGTCATGGTTTCCCCTACGGCATCCTGAGTCATCTGGACTGGGTGTCCAATGTCGGCTATCAATACCTGCATTTCCACTACAACCCAGCCCATATGCTGGCCGTCACGTTCTTTTTCACGACGACCCTGGCGCTGGCGTTGCACGGTGGTGCGGTATTGTCGGTGCTCAATCCTGGGCCCGGCAAGCCGATTGGAACCGCAGAGCACATCAATTCATTCTTCCGCGACACGATCGGCTACTCGATCGGTGAACTCGGCGTGCATCGGCTTGGGCTGTATCTCTCGATCGCAGCCGGCTTGTTCAGCGCGCTTTGCATCGTCATTAGCGGCCCCTTCTGGACACGCGGCTGGCCGGAATGGTGGAACTGGTGGCTTGAGCTGCCGATTTGGTCGTAGTGCAAGCGCACGTAGTCGTAAAGCAGACGGGATATCGTTGTCATGGCTGAAAACTGGAACATCTTTACTAAGGCGCAAGCCCATGGCCCGATCGATTATGGCGTGCCGCTTCCCAGCGGAAACGACCAGCGAATCGGGAAACCTTTTCACTTCAAATGGCTGGGCTGGATCGGGGATGCTCAAGTCGGACCGTTCTATCTGGGTGGATACGGCGTAGCCTCGATCATCACAGGGTTTGTCGCCATTCAGATCATGGGTCTGAACATGTGGGCCTCGGTTGACTGGAGTCCGATTGAGTTTGTTCGCCAGTTGCCCTGGCTGGCCCTTGAGCCGCCAGGCCCGGAATGGGGTCTGAGCCTGCCGCCGCTGAATGAAGGCGGCTGGTGGATCCTGGCCGGGTTCTTCCTGACCGTCTCCATCTTGCTGTGGTGGGTCAGAATGTATCGGCGTGCTCGTCAGCTGGGTCTGGGAACCCATGTTGCATGGGCCTTCATGGCGGCGATCTGGCTGTACTTGGTGCTGGGGTTCATTCGACCGGTGCTGATGGGGAGCTGGGCCGAGGCGGTGCCATTCGGCATTTTCCCGCACCTGGACTGGACCACAGCCTTCTCGATTCGCTATGGCAACTTGTTCTACAACCCCTTCCATATGCTGTCAATCGTGTTCCTGTTCGGTTCGGTGCTGTTGTTTGCCATGCATGGCGGCACGGTTATGGCGACCAGCCGCTTTGGCTCCGAGCGTGAAATCGAGCAGGCGATCGACCTGGGAACAGGTTATGAGCGCAGCGGCTTGTTCTGGCGCTGGACCATGGGTTTTTGTGCCAACACGGAATCCATTCATCGCTGGGCATGGTGGTTCGCGGTACTGACCTGCATCACGGGCGGGATCGGCATCCTGCTGAGCGGGACGGTGGTCGAGAACTGGTATCTCTGGGGAATCCAGCATGGACTGGTGCCGCCTTATCCGGATACGGGTGTGGTTGATCCCACGACGCTGCTGACACCTGGAGGTGGACAATGAAACTTCTCGTCTGGATCACCGCCGCCATCCTGTTTATGTTGACGGTTGCCATGTTGTTTACCGCCGGTTGGGAACGGCCGCCGATCGATTCCGAGCAGACCGGCTTCCGTGGCACCGGCATGGTCGAGGTCAGTAATCCGCGCATTGCCGCGCCTGAGCTGGAACGGCAGCTGGCCGCGGTTCCTACTTCCACTGCGCCGCCGCCGCCGGGCGGTCCGACGGCTGGTGATATCTACCAGAACGTGCAGTTGCTGGGTCACCTGTCGGTGGGTGAGTTCAACCATCTCAAGCAGGCCTGGACCGACTGGATCGCACCGGAGCAGGGTTGTGCGTATTGCCACAATCTGGCCAACATGGCTTCCGATGAGGTCTATACCAAGGTCGTTTCGCGGCGCATGCTGGAGATGAACTGGGCGGTCAACGAGGACTGGAACACCCATGTCGGTGATACCGGCGTTACCTGCTATACCTGTCACCGGGGCCAGAACGTTCCGGCCAATGCCTGGTATGCTTCTGATCCATCCGAGCACACCGGCTCCGGCATGCTGGGTTGGACTGCGGGCCAGAATCGTCCGGCCGAAGAAGTGGGTCTGACCTCGCTGCCCTGGGATCCGTTCTCCGCGCTAATTTCCGACGGTGATGAACCGATTCGGGTGGTTGGTCGTACGGTGTTGCCGGAAGGTCAGCCGATTGGCAGCACGCAGGATAACGAACGCACTTTCGCTTTGATGATTCATATGTCGTCGGCGCTGAACGTGAACTGCACCTACTGCCACAACACCCGGAACTTCGGCACCTGGAATCAGAGTCCGCCGCAACGCGTGACGGCGTGGTTTGGTCTGGAAATGACCCGCTTGCTCAATGTCGAGTACATTCTGCCTTTGAGTCCGATTCTTCCTGACCATCGCCTCGGGCCCATGGGTACCGGTCAGCAGGTCAATTGCCAGACCTGCCATGTCGGAGTTCCACAGCCCCTGGGCGGTTTGGTAATGACCGAGAACTACCCGTCCTTGCTGGCTCGTCCCGATGCGGATCGCTTCTCGCTGAGGCAGGAAGATGTGAATATCTTCGCCAGCGTTCAACCAGTCGAACAGGTCGAAGAAGACCCGGAAGACGAGGAGGAAGAAGACGCGTTGTTGGAATTCTAAGGCCCCTTCATCAACGCTAAATCCGGCATGCAGCAATGCATGCCGGATTTTTTATGGTGATTGGTCGGTGGGCTGTGAAGTGGTCTGACCGGATTCGATCTGCCCGAGGAAATCTTCGTAAGCCTTGATGAAACGCTCAGGCATTTCGAAGTAGGGAAGGGCACCGCTGTCGAACACCGTGGTGTGCCAGTTGGGCTGTTCGGTGATGCCATCGGTGCAGGAAAAGTCGATGAAGTCTCCACGTACCCCGTGACTCAGCCATACCGGCAGGCGCAGCGCACGAAAGACCGTCCGAATATCGGCACTGAACAGATAGCCGGCAATAAAGTACAACGGCGCTCGATGCGCATCCGGTGTCCTGCTCAGGCGGCAGGCGTGTTCGAACATCTCCTCATCAATTTCCTTGCGACCAAAGGTTTTCTTCAGGAAGAAGCGAATGCTTGGCCGAACGGTCAGCAGCTTGTAGATATTCCTGCCGACTCGGGGACGGCTGATGGTTCGATAGACCCCCGGCCTGCCGATGTTGGCTTCCGGTGGTCCATGAGTTTTCGTGATTCTGGCAAAGCCGGTCGGGCTGACCATGGCCAGGCTGCGAATTGAATCGGGGGCTTCCAGCGCCGCCTTGGCCAGAAATTCCCCGGACAGGGACACTGACAGGGCGTCGATCGTCTGATCGGGGTGGTCTGCCTTGATCTGATGCAAGATTGCGAGGATTGCATCCACCATCAGTCGCTGGCAGTAGGTTCGTTCGCTGCGCTCGGAGTGACCGAAGCCGGGGAGATCCAGGGCATAGGTCGGCCGACTTGCCTTGCAGGCATCGTACAAGGGCTTGACCTCATGGGCCGACGGGGCTGCGTTGATGCTGTGAATGAGCAACAGCGGCGCCGCCGATCCGGCGGTAAGGTCTTCAGATGATTTCGTCGGGCCGTCCACGTAGTAGCTGATCACACCGGCCTTGGCGTCCTGGATTTCAAGCCTCTGGCCACTCAGTACGTGGGGCAGGGAGGAGACGATCTGATTCATGGCAGCGTTATGTTGGGGCAAGAAAAAGGGGTTAAGGCTGACACTGGAAACCGCGTTCAGCCGTTAGCCGAAGGCGCCACGGTTTTCATGGCGCTCTGATCCGAGGATGCCGCGCGAGTCGGCACCTCGGGCTTTCCTTTGTTGTGGTACGCCGGAGTCTCCATGCGCCCGGATCGGGAGGACGCGCGCGCGGTCCTGGAGGCCGCCTTCAAACTCCATCGCCACAAAGCATCAGCCGGGATCGGCAGGATCATGAACCAGTGTTCGATCACCGCCAGCGCCATCAGGCTGGCCAGCAGAATATAGCCGGTGGACTGTAGTGTGCCGGGCTCGGCCACGCCGGCCTGTTGCGCCAGCAGGATGGTGACGATCGTGCCGCCGGTCACCGAGACCGGGAACAGCAGATTCATCGGCTTGTTGCGAAAGTAAGTGGTCAGATAGCCCAGTCGCTGAGGGATGAATTCGATATTCAGGTTCCTGACGCCAAGAAACACATTGAGCTTGGCGCTGACATGCATGAGCCAAAGCAGGACGAAGGTCCACAAGCCCAGAGTATTGGGCTGGCCCCATGTCAACCCCAACAGCAGGGCGACCGTGGCCACGATGGCCAGCTCATGGTAGAGGCTGGTGGCCAGTGCATGGCGGAAACGCTGCGTGCCGCGACAGCCCGGTGGACAGGGTTGCCGCCGTGGGCCGGTGATGATGCCCATGTAGTAGCTCATGGTGTGCCAGCCCCAGATCACCAGACCGCAGGTAAAGGCGACGAACGCCCCCGCCACCGATTCCAGTCCGGCGCTGTACCAGATACCGTACAGGGCGGCGGCGAGCATCACGGAGCCGGCCAGCATGCTCCAGCGGAAAGTGTGCGCCGGTCTGGCATTCAGAAAGAAAATCAGGCCGGTGCTGAACCACCAGAGAAAAGTGGCAAAGGCAATGGTGGCTAGCGTGAACTGCAAGGTTCTGGTCTTTCGTTCAGGCAGGATCGCAGCAGCGTATTCCGGTCATCGAAGTCGAGATTGCTCATTGCCGAGGACCAGCATCCACAAGCAGGGTCTTGAAAGCTTCAATACTGGCCGGGCCGAAGGCCTGCAGGTCAATCCTCTGTTCGGTGGCGGGATCCTCGAGCAACACGGTTCCACTGGCCAGCTGAATCACTATAAATGGGTGCTCGTCGTCGATGCCTTGGGCACGACGCGCGCGCGCCATGCTGCGCAATACACCGCGGACGAAGCCACCATCGCCCGATTCGATCACATGAACGAGTAAATCGTTGGCCCCCGCATTGACTTCAAACACCTCGACGGTACCGCCGCCGCCATCGATAAACCGAAGCTGGCGCTGATCGACGATATTATCGGGTTCTGGCACCTGGGCCAGAGGCTCCATCCCGGAAAAGCGGAAGATGGCCACCGCGGTGACGACCCCGGCCAGCAGCAACCCGAAGCCGATCAGAACGCTTCGGGGAATCTTGATGTCGTGGTGGTGATGAGGCGCTGTCATGAGAGGTTCATCGCGCCGTCGCCTGCGAAATGTCGGTATTTTCCCTATCGGCCGATGGTTCGACATCCTGCTGTGCGCGTTCTTCCTTCAGCAACGCCTGGCCCAGGATATCCGCTGCTTGCCGGGGCGCTTCCAGCGCCCACAGCACCGGCTTGGGCCTTTTGATCGCCAACAGGCGATTGTTCGGCCAGATCATGCTGTACAGAATGCGCGGGCCAGCCATGGTCAGCTCAATGTCCCCGCTGCCGTCGCTGAAGGTCTTTACATCGGCGCTGTCGAGCTTGCTGAAGGGGAGGTTGATGGCGGTCGTGAAGGCCAGACCGGACTGGATGATGACCCGCTTATTGGTAATGGTGTAGACCGTGTTACGACTGTAGGCCCAGGCAAAGAAGCCCAGCAGCAAGACCACGCCCAGGGCCGGCGGCAGGGTCCAGATCAGGGCGCGCCAGGCATCGCCCCAGCCGCCGCCCAGGACCGCGGCGATCGCCACCCAGGCAATGATTACGGTGAAATACAGGGCAATCTTGTATGTGTGGAAAACCCTTCGCCCCAGTGGTTGCCACCGGGGAGAGCGCTGCCAGAGAACGCTCTCGCCTTCCGGAAGCGGCCCTGGCAAGGGCTTGATGTCGTTCTGATCTATTGCAGTCAAACCGAACTCTCTCTAGATTCGCCGGATCTTTTCGTCAACGCGAGTACGAAAGCCCCATGATATTCGATGCGCACCCGTCTCTGCGTTAGTACGCAAAGGCAGTCTGCGCATGGCTCCCGGTCGGCTTTTCCGGCCGGGCATTGGCCCGGCCATCAGTGTGACGGCCGGGTCATGTGCTTCAGATCAGCGGCTTCTGACGCGAGGGGTGCGCATACAGATGACCGCTGGCGTAGTAGGCGCAGATGCGATCTTCTTCCAGCCGTGTCACTTGTTCATCACTCTTGGTGCGCGGCACGTATGCGAACTGATGCGACATGATGGATGAGACATTGATGCGCTTCTTGCCGAAGTTGACCCGGGCGAAGCCGTAAGGCAGCAGCACATTGCTGCGCGTAGCCTCGTCGCTGTCGTCGTCTGTGGCCAGGTCAAGGGCGACCTCATAGTACAGAATCCGCGGTTCGGCGCGGTCAACCCAAAGCTCAACCACCGTGCCGGCCGTTTCGCCATCGGCGGCGACCACTGACATGCCGCGCGGATCCGGGTCCGTGGGCTCGACGCTGAAGTCGGTGGCCACTCGCATCGGGACAATTTTCGGTTTGCCGCTGATCGCCAGATCGGGCACATCTTGCCGTGGCGAATAGCTGGCCGGGCCAACACCGTCGCGCATGGGGTCACCGGTGGGTACCAATGGCGCCCCGGGCCAGGCGGCCTTCGGCGCTGTGCCCTCGATCGGGCTCGGTGGCGGCGGCGGCTTCGGCAGCTGGACCGAGCCCTGGTTATCCCTGAGCAGGAAGGTCTTCGGTTCCGGCGGCAACGGCCATCCGACCACCTTCACTCGAGACGAGCGCGCGCTACGATCCGACTCCAGCGGATAGCCCTCGCGTTTGTCTTCGCGACGCAGGTAGAAAACCAGAACCGCGAAGAAGATCCAGAACGCGTAGAGCGCGACCTGGGCGACATTGATGTAGCTTGTGATGAAACCTGAGGGCATAGCATTGACTCCTTTGGCCGGGTTATCCGGGCATCTGGTCCAGACCGAAGCGTTTTTTCCTGCTTGGATCCGGACGACCACACTGCCAAGGTTGGGCCAAAGGGCCAACGATTGCCAGCGTTATGAACAACAACAAAATTTCTAAATGGTAAACAACACCATATGCCGCCGCCGGTCCGGTCAACGCGGGACCGAGCAGCCCCTGGGTGGCCAGTCCGTCGACGACATCGCGAATGCCGCCGCCCAAGGCGATACCGCTGCCGATCGCGGTGGCTTGAACGGCGCCCCAGACACCCAGCACGATACCGTTTTCGCTGTCGCCGGCCATGTTCATGGCCGCCGTCAGGGTGCTGACGCCAAACAGCCCGCCGCCAAAGCCGATCAATACCGTACCGATGCGGAACACCAATCCTGATTCCAGCGGACCGGCCAGGATGACGGCGGTGAATGCCACGATGCCGACCAGAATGCCGGCCGCGGCCAGGCGGTGTGGATCACTGCCGCGACCCAGAGAGCGCGCGGCATAGGCAAAAGCGGCCAGCGCCCCGGCGGCAAGCAGCGCCGTAAGCAGGGTGGTTTCACTGACGCTCAGGCCCAGTACTTCGGCCCCGTAAGGTTCGAGCAGGATATCCTGCATGCTAAAGGCAATGCTGCCCAGGCCGACCACCAGCAGGAAGCGACGCATGCCGTCCTGAGCGCTGAGTTTGCGCCAGGCCTCACGGAACGTCGGACGCGGCAGATCCTCGGCGGTTCGGGCGGGGTTGCGCGCCTCCTGCTTCCACAGCGCGATCCCATTCAAGACCAGGGTCGCCAGCGCCGCGGCCTGCAAAACCTTGATCAGCAGGATATGCTCGAAGCTGGCCAGCACGACCGAGAACACCAGCGCGCTTCCCACCATGCCCAGCAACAGGACCACATACAGCAGGGCGATCACGCGTGGTCGCGACCGTTCCGGCGCCAGGTCTCCGGCCAGCGCCAGTCCGGCCGTTTGCGCCGTATGCATGCCGGCGCCGGTCAACAGAAACGCCAGGGCCGCTCCGGCAACACCGATCCAGACCGGGCCATAGCCGTCACCCGACAGCACCAGCAAGGCAAAGGGCATGATGGTCAGCCCGCCGAACTGCAGCAGCGTGCCAAACCAGATGTAGGGAACTCTGCGCCAGCCCAGCACCGAGCGATGCGTGTCGGAGCGAAAGCCGATCAGAGCGCGCAGTGGTGCGAACACCAGCGGCAGGGACACCATCACGGCGATCAGCCAGGCGGGGATGCCGAGTTCGACAATCATGACGCGGTTCAGCGTCCCAGTCAGCAGGACCACCGCCATGCCCACGGTGACCTGGAACAGCGACAGGCGCAGGAGCCGGCCTAGCGGCAGATCGTCGCTGGCGGCGTCGGCGAACGGCAGCATGCCGGGCCCGACACGGGTCCAGGCGGATGCCATGATGCCGCCGGCGCGCCTCATGCGCGGGGCCCCGACCGTGCCGACTCGCCGCGGCTGCTGCTTGAGCCCGGGAGACCGCTTGCGACCGCGTTGCCCCGGTCGCTCATGTCGGCGCCTTGGAATTGACGGGATGGGAATTGGCGGGATGGTCAGCCGTTGAGGTTTCCGCCGCGGCGGCGAGGCGCGCGGCACGCAGCTTGAACAGGAATTGCCCGGCATTGAGGACATAGGCGGCGTAAGCCACCAGGGCAAGCACCATCTGCCCGCGAGCATCGAGCACGCCAGTGGCCAGAACCACCAGGTAAGCCGTATGCAGCGCCAGCACGAACATGCTCACGAAGTCTTCCCAGAAAAACACCGGAGCGAACAGGTAGCGTCCGAATACTTCGCGCTCCCAGATAGCGCCTGTCACCATGATGGCGTACAGCAACAGCGTCTTGATGACGATGGAAATGGTCGCGGCGGTCTCTCCCGCACCCGTGCCGAGATATCTGAACACCAGCACGAGGCTGATCAGGAAGACAAGGAACTGCAATGGTGCCAGGATGGCCTGGACAACAGTCCAGACCGAGGCGTCACGACGACTTCGTTGTTCGGGGGTGTAAAGAGGCGTGTGGCACACGGACCCGACAGTATCTGAATCGGACGATGCGCTACCTCGGCATTTTTTCATAAACTTTCCAAGCGACCTGCGACAGGGTGCCGCACACAGTCGTTTCTTGCCAATCCATAGTAATCTTCCGGCCTTGATTTGTCAATGAATACAGGGTTTTTTGAACGTTTCCAGGTTGGTCGAAGAGGGCATTGAACCAGCTCCTCCGGGTCGCTTCACGCGGCTGCGGGTACAGGTGCAAGCTGGGGTACACTTGGCCGCCATGAATACCGTCCCGTCAGCCAAGGCAGTGCTCGAGCTGTTCAAGCCGGTCACCTGGTTTCCGCCCATGTGGGCGTTTGGCTGCGGTATCGTGTCAGCCGGAGTGGCCGTCCAGGACCGCTGGCTGTTTGCCCTGGGCGGCATCGTCCTGGCCGGGCCGATGGTGTGCGGGACCAGCCAGGCAATCAATGACTGGTTCGATCGTCACGTGGACGCTATCAATGAGCCGCAGCGGCCGATCCCGTCCGGACGGATTCCAGGTCGCTGGGGTCTTTATCTGGCCCTGCTGGGCAGCGCGGTTTCATTGTTGCTGGCTGCGCTGCTGGGGCTGTGGGTGTTGGCGGCCACGGTCGTGGCGTTGTTGTTGGCCTGGGCCTACAGCATGCCGCCGATCCGGCTCAAGCAGAATGGCTGGTGGGGCAACACCGCAGTGGGCTTCAGCTATGAGGGGATTGCCTGGTTCACCGGGGCGGCGGCGATGTTGTCAGCCTTGCCGGGCTGGCCGATCATCACCCTTGCCGTCCTCTACAGCCTGGGTGCGCACGGCATCATGACGATCAACGACTTCAAATCCGTGGATGGCGATCGCCGCATGGGCATTGCATCGCTGCCGGCGCAACTCGGCGTCGATCGAGCCGCGCGCGTGGCCTGCATTTCCATGATCATTCCGCAGGTGCTGGTGATTGCCTTGCTGTTGTTCTGGGATCGGCCCTATCACGCCGCCGCTATTGTCATCCTGCTGGCCCTGCAGTTGCTGTTCATGCTGCGCCTGCTCGAACAACCCAGGGAGCGGGCGCCCTGGTACAACATGACCGGGATCATGGCTTATGTGTTCGGTATGCTGGTCGCGGCTTTTGCGGTGCGCGATGTGGTGTCGATGACAGGTTGATGACGGATTGATGACTTCTGCGTCGCGCGGCCCGGATATCTTGGCGTTGACTGTTGCGGTCGATGCCGCGCGGGGGTATCGTTCCCGCAGCAAGGAGACAGATTGATGCAGCCGGATTTGCAAAGCGAAGGGTTGGAAGGGTTTGATGTTGTCGTGGTCGGAGGGGGGCCGGCTGGTGCCACTGCCGCGCACGATCTGGCGCGCCTTGGTCGTTCGGTTCTGCTGCTGGACCGCGGTGGCCGGATCAAGCCCTGCGGGGGCGCGGTGCCGCCGGTTCTGCTCAAGGAATTTGACATCCCGGAATCGCTGCTGGCCGCCCGAGTCAACTGTGCCCGCATGGTATCGCCCCAGTCGCGGGAGGTGGACATGCCGATCAACGGGTTTGTCGGCATGGTCGATCGCGAACACTTCGATGAATGGCTGCGTGAACGGGCGGCACAGGCGGGAGCCGTTCGCCGAAGCGGTCATTTCAAGTCCATCGAGCATGATGCCGACGGCCGAACCTGGGTCGTTTACGAGTCCGGCAGTCACCACAGCAGGGACGGCGCCGAGCCGCATCGGGTTGCCGCGCGACTGATTATCGGTGCCGACGGCGCGCGCTCGGAGGTGGCGCGCCAGAGTATTCCCGAAGCCCACGATATCCCCTTCGTCGCCGCTTACCACGAGATTGTCAGTTCTCCGCCCCAGGGCGTGCAGGGCTTCGATCGCAAGCGCTGTGATGTGTATTATCAGGGCGAGTTGTCGCAGGATTTCTATGCCTGGATCTTTCCGCATGGTGAGCAGACCAGCATTGGTGTCGGTACCGCCAACAAGGGTTTTTCCATGCGCGCCGCGGTCAGCAAGCTGCGCGAACGCACCGGCATGGCCGACAGCGAGACCATCCGGCGTGAGGGCGCGCCCATTCCGTTGCGCACGCTCAAGCGCTGGGACAACGGCAAGGACGTGGTGCTGGCCGGTGATGCCGCCGGTTGCGTCGCGCCGGCTTCGGGTGAAGGCATCTACTACGCCATGGTCAGCGGCCGCCTGGCGGCCGAGGCGGCCGACGAGTTCTGCCGTAGCGGCAATCCGCGCGCCTTGCGCTCGGCGCGCAAGCGCTTCATGAAAGCGCACGGTCGAGTGTTCTGGATTCTCGGTCTTTTGCAGCGTTTCTGGTATCGCAACGACAATCGCCGCGAACGCTTCGTCAGCATTTGCCGCGATCCGGATGTGCAGATGCTGACCTGGGAGGCCTACATGCACAAGCGCCTGGTCAAGGCTAAGCCGCTGGCGCACGTGCGTATTTTCTTCAAGGACATGGCGCATCTGCTCGGCCTGGCCAGGGTGAGATGAACCACTCCAGGAGCAGGCCCGGCTGGGTTCCGGTCGCGTTTGCCGCACTGGCGGCCATACTGGTGGCGCTGCTGGGGTTCCTGTCCACCGACCTGGAGGGCTGGTACCAGACTCTGGTCAGGCCGGCCTGGCAGCCGCCGGACTGGCTGTTTGGTCCGATCTGGACCTCGATTTACGCCATGGCCGCGCTGGCCGGGGTGCTGGCCTGGCACGAGACCCGAGACGCCAATGCGCGCAACTGGATTCTCGCCTTGTTCGCGCTCAACGGTTTTTTGAATGTGCTGTGGAGCCTGTTATTCTTCCGCCTGCAAAGACCCGATCTGGCCCTGGCCGAAATCTTTCTGCTATGGCTGTCGATCGTGGCCCTGATTGTTGGTTTGCGGTCCTTTTCCCGAACCACCACCTGGCTGCTGCTGCCTTACCTGGCCTGGGTGACCTATGCCGCCGCGCTCAACGCGGCCGTGGTGCGGCTGAACCCGGGGCTTTGACGCCGTGCGTCTCGGTGCCGCGCCGGCGGGTGGCCGTGGATGCTGGAATCTGCCGCGATCAGCCAATGCGAGCGTTGCCATGCTGAGCGGCCGGGAGTGGAGCACGTGTCAGGGGCGCTGAACTGGTTGATTGAACACAACACCTGGCCGCATGCCGCGGCCAGCCGGTTCCATCACGCCGCCGGCCTGAAGTGGCACGTCCAGCATTTCGGTGCGGGTCCGGTGATGTTGTTGGTACACGGTACCGGTGCCTCGACGCACTCCTGGCGGGCGCTGGCCCCGTTGTTGGCCAAGCAATTCACCGTGCTGGCCATGGACTT
>SLJA01000204.1 GCA_007135355.1 Wenzhouxiangella sp. | reverse complement strand
TACACGCCCAAGCTGATTCCCGCAATGGTCGAGATCCTGGCCAGTGATCTCTACTCCGTGGTTCTGGGCTCGCGCATTCTCAGCGGTGGCGCGCTGCGCGGCGGAATGCCGCTGTACAAGTACATCGCCAACCGTTGCCTGACGATGTTTCAGAATCTGTGCTTGGGCGCCAAACTGTCGGAGTACCACACCGGCTACCGGGCTTTCAGTGCCGAGGTGCTTCGGGATTTGAACCTGGACGTCTTGTCGGATGACTTTCTGTTTGATAATCAGATGCTGGCCCAGATCATCGCGCGCAAGTACGGGATTGCCGAAGTGACGTGCCCCACGCGCTATTTCGATGAGGCTTCTTCGATCAATTTCGCGCGCAGTGTGCGCTACGGGCTTGGGGTATTGGGTGTTTCGGTGAAATTTGCCGTCGCGCGGACCGGGCTTTATCGATCTAAACTTTTCTCATGAACCGAACCTTGTCTGAAAAGCCCGGCCTGCTCTGGGGCCTGGCCATGCTGCTGGCGCTGGCTGTTGGGGTGTGGCTGCGGATGAGCCAGCTGGGCCATCAAATCCTGCTCGATGACGAGTGGCATGCGGTGCACAAGTTGATGCAGGCGGACTATCGGGGGATTTTCTTGTCCTTCGGGTATGCCGATCACAGCATCCCGTTAACGCTGTTGTTCAACCTGCTGGCTGAAACCATTGGCTTGAGCGAGTTGCGCATGCGCGCCTTGCCGCTGTTGTTCGGTTTGCTCAGCCTGCTGGTGGTGCCTTGGCTGCTCAAACCCTGGCTGGATCGGCGCGCTGTTCTGCTGCTGACGGTTTTGCTGGCCCTGTCGCCCCTGTTGATCCACTTCTCCCGCTACGTCCGCCCCTACTCAATCACGATCCTGCTGGGGTTTGCCGCAGTGATCGCGCTGTGGCACTGGTGGCATGATGAGGACAGACGCTGGTTATTGGTTTTCGTTCCGGCAACCATTTTGGCTGCCTGGCTGCATCCGCTCACGCTGTTGTTTACCGGTGGCGCGCTGAGCTGGTTCGGTTTGATCGCGCTGGCCCGTTGGTGGCGAGAGTGCGACCCGAGCAGCCTGCTGCGCCTGATCCCGGTTGGTCTAGCCAGTGCAATTCCTACGGCGCTGCTGATACTGCCGCCGTTGTTGACCAACCCGGTGGCGATGACGGCCAAGACCGGCGTGCACTCGCTCCGAGTTGAAACGGCTTTCCGCGCCTGGGAGCTGATCACAGGCACCGCGTCCTGGTGGGTAGCCGGGCCGCTGCTGATCTTCGCCCTGATTGGCGCCGTCGTGCTGTTTCGAAAAGACCGCCATTTCCTGCTCTATTGGCTCTACCTGATCTCAGTGTCCTTGGTCACCATCGCCCTGCTGAGCCCGGCCTGGGTGCACCACGCGCTGGTGCCGGTGCGCTACCTGTCGGTGGCCATGCCCATGGTGCTCGCGCTGATCGCGCTGGGCATGGTGGGCACTTTCGACGGTCTCGGCAAGGCCTGGAACGAGTCTTTACGGTTTCGGGTGACGGTGACGACCGCGGCGTCTATCGTCATTATCGGCGCGCTTGTTCTGACCGGGCCCTTGCCCCGCATTTACGGACAATTCAACCAGTTCACCAATAGCCTGAATTACCAGTTCGACTACGATGTCGAGCGCAACCCATTTGTTCGAGCCAGCGAGTTGGTACCGATGCCCGAGTTTTACCACAGGCTGGCGGCCGAACCCGGCGACTGGCTGTTGATCGAAGGCCCATGGCATTTCGAGGCCCACTTCACGCCGCTGTGGAACTGGCAGCGCCAGCACGGGATGGAGCTACGCATCGGCATGGTCAGCGGCCTTTGCGCGCCCTGGACTCCGGGCGAGCTTCGCGCTGTGGAAGGCAAGCGATTTCGTTTCAGCCAGTTCGTGCCGCTGGCGAATCTGCCGTGGGCGCTGGCCGACTACAACCGCTTCATTGTCTTTCATCGCAAGCCGCCCATGACCTGGGAGATTCGCGAGCTGCCGCCGCTGGAAGAGTGTTATCAGATCTTGCTGGACCGTCTCGGTGAGCCCTGGTACGAGGACGATCGACGCAGCGTTTTTCGCCTGGAAGCAGGCGCGAGGATTAGTCCCGATTCAGGACCAGACGTCGCCGAACCACATAACTGAAAATGACGATCAGGGCCAAAACGACCAGCGGCAGGCCCACTTCCGGCTTGAGCAACACGCCGGGGCCGACGTGATCCTGAGCTTGCCGGATCGAACCCAGGCCCTGGCCGATTGAGGCGTAGATCAGCGTGGTCGGAATCAGCCCGGCCACGGTTGCCAGGCTGAACTGGACAAAGCCGATGCGGGTCATGCCGGCCGCCGCGTTGATCAGGAAAAAGGGCGCAACGGGCACGATGCGCAGCAGGATCAGGTACCAGGTCGCGTCACGCTCCAGCATCACCAGCAGGTCCTCGAGTTTGCCCTCGTGCACGCGATCGCGCAGCTTGCGCCCACCGCCGTAACGGACCATCACAAAGGTCAGGGTGGCGCCCAGGCTGGCGCCGAGCAGGGCGGCCGCCGCTCCCAGCCACAGTCCGAAAAAATAGCCCCCGGCGATGCAGAACAGGGTGCCGATCGGCAGGGTCACCACGACCAGCGCGGTAAAGCTCAGGCTGTAAATCAGCAGCGAAACCCAGAAGTAGCGCTCGATCAACTGATCCAGCCAGACCAGCAGGTTGAATACATGGTCGGCGCCGAGCCAGGCCAGGGCGATCAGTACGGCGACCAGAGCGAGGGCGATGATCGGCCCGGCGGGTCTGAACCGCCGTTGCGGAGCGTCCGGTGTCACGAAGCCATGGCGCGGTTCAAGCCTTGAGCAGTTTGTCGATCAGGTCGACCAGGGTGTCGACTTCTTCCAGCGTGTTGTACAGGGGCACGGGTGCGGCGCGGATGATGTCGGGTTCGCGCCAGTCGCAGATCACGCCGCGCGCCTCCAGGCGCTCGAACAGTTTCCGGCCGGCCTCGCGGCCGGCGCGCACCTGCAGCGACAGCTGGCAGCCGCGCCGATGCGGCTCCAGCGGCGTGAGGATGTTCAGGCGGTCGGCCAGGTGCTCCTGGATCGAACTGGCCAGGTGGCCGGTCAACTCCAGCGACTGGCGGCGCAAAGCCTCGATGCCGCCGGCCTCGGCGAAGATGTCCATTGAAGCCCACAGTGGAGCCAGGGTCAGGATGGGCGGTTCGGAGACCTGCCAGCCCTCGGCGCCGCGCATGGGCTTGAAGTCCGGGCCCATGCGGAAGCGGCTGGGCTCGTCATGGCCCCACCAGCCGGCCAGGCGTGGGCCGTCGAAGTCGCGGTGGCGCTCGTGGACAAAGCAGCCGGCGACCGCGGCCGGTCCGGAATTCAGGTACTTGTAGCTGCACCAGACGGCGAAGTCGGCGCCGATGTCATGCAGCGCCAGCGGCACATTGCCGACCGCGTGGGCCAGGTCCAGGCCCAGGGTCACGCCGGCCTTTTGGCAGGCCCGGGCGATGCGCGCCAAGTCAAATACCTGCCCGGTGGCGTACTGCACCCCGGGCCACAGCACCAGCGCGACCTGGTCGCCGTAGCGCTCCAGATAGTCCTCAAGGTCTTCCTCGTGCAGCAGACGGTCGCGGCGCGGGGCCAGTTCGGCTAGGTCGCGCTGCGGGTCCAGGCCGCGCAAACCCAGCTGCGAGACCACCGCGTAGCGGTCGGACGGAAACGACCCGCGCTCCATGACAATCCGCCGGCGCTTGCCGTTGGGACGGAAGAAGCTGGCCATCATCAGGTGCAGGTTGAGCGTCAGGGTATTCATCACCACGACTTCGTGGCGCTTGGCGCCGACCATTGACGCCAGCGTGTCGATGCCGAAGCGATGAAACTCCATCCACGGCGTGGGACCGTCGAAATGCCCGAC